>JBDUCW010000207.1:0-5176 GCA_040003235.1 Ferruginibacter sp.
ATTTTGACATCAGCTCCAGTAATGATCTGAACGGGCAGTATAAAAATTTACAGACGGCAGCAAATGTCAACATCAGTAAAAAAATATTAAATGGCCGGGTGATACTAACGGTTGGTGGAAACGTAGATGTAAATAATCCTTACAGCTACAAAAACAACAACAGCAACTTGCTGGTAACTCCGGATTTTACCGCGGAATTTTTATTGACCAATGATGGCAAATTAAGAGTAGTAGCGTTCAGAAGAACCAATACTGACTTTGCTCTCGGCCAGCGCAACCGCCAGGGATTGAGCCTTACTTACCGCAATGACTTTGACAATGTGAAAGAGTTGTTTGAGAGTAAAAAGAAACGCGCCAAAAAGAAAGCGGTAAAAAATTAAACAAGAAAGTAGATATTGTAAATCAGGGTAAGAAATATTTACAAGCACAATTTTTTATCCGGCAGAAATCAAACCTATTATTGCTTTCGTTTCTTAAAAATTTATTAGCAATATGTAACTAAAGCAGAGTATTTACATTCATAATTCTTCACCAGATGCAAAATCAGTATTCTTCCTGATCCTTTTGATAAGTTTCCAAAATTACTATCCGCTTCACTAAAATATATCTAAATAAAAAAAGACCCGGCGTACCGGGTCTTGAGTATAAAAGTCGTTGCTATTTTTAGAAATTAACACGCGCTGTTACGGAACTGATCCATCTTGCACTATAGTCAGGTGAAGTACTAGTGCTTAATCCGTAAGGTTTGCCGCCATTGGTTGTTACACCGGTGAACCTGTAGATCGGAACAAGATAATTTGCATTACCAGGAACCGTGCTTGCGAAATTGCGGAATTCAATCAGGCCAAAATTATCATTTGACAGGAAGTACTGACGACCTGCATTGTGGTCGATCATATTCGCAAAGTTGAAAACATCATAACTCAACTGCACACCATAATTTCTGCCGCCCAGTTTCAAGGTTAAGTCCTGTTGCAGTTTAAAGTTTACAAGATTTGTAAATGGTAATCTTGCACCATTGCGGTCTGCATATTGGCCGCGATGTTTAGAAAGATATTTATCATTTGAAAGATAAGATTCCAGCAGGTCGCGCTGTTGTTGCTGTGTTACTGTGATACCTGTCTGATCAAACAACATTGCCTGAACCTGTGCGGCGTTAGGAATGAACAGCAGTTCGTTTGCATCAGTACGTCCGTTATCCGTTACGATACTGGTGCCCTTGTATACATAACTGAAAGGCTGACCTGATTGTCCCTGGTAAGTGAAAGTAATTGTAGTAGAAAGTTTCTTATTTGCATAAGTAAATTTCTTGGCGATATAACCGGTAACTCTGTGACCCAGATCAAAATCAGAAGTAGAAAGAACATTGTTGTTTCTACCGTTCACTGTTTCCATAAACTGCCATTGTGAAGTATTTACAGAAGAAGTTGCTTCATTCAGCACCTGTGAATTGCCGTAAGCATAATTAGCATTGAATGCAAATCCATTCTTCCAGGCTTTATCAATCGTAAAAGTGAAATTGTAAGAAAAACCTTTTGCGTTATTGTTGTTGGTCAGAACAAGAATATTATCATACGGTGTTTTTTGAGCAAGCGTTCCTGAGCTTCTTAACGGGATCAAAGCTGTTTTTACATTAGGTGCTGTGATCACTGCGCCGGTGCTGGTATTATAGATCGTGTTGGTTGTATCATAGATATACCTGTTGTCCGGTCCGCTTAACCTGAACTGCGGTAATTGAAGCGCCACATTCTTATAATCGATCTCATTCATGTTTTTACTAACCAGTAATTCAAGACTGGTAGACCAGCCATTGCCGAGTTTTTTATCTACAGCAAGAGATGTTCTGAATAATTTCGGAAGTTTAAAAGTTTTGGAAATCAGATTCAATGATCCTTTTGTATCTCTGTTAGGATTCAGTCCGAAGAAAGCAGCATCCGGCTGGCCGAATGGATTTGCATTGAACTGAATGTTTGGATTGGAAACAGTGATTGCACCAACGGCAACACCATTGTTATTATAAATACCACCGGGCCATACCAATGGAATACGTCCGCTGAATAAACCTATACCTCCGCGAACAACCAGGTTGTCTTCAGGAATTTTATAAGTGAAACCCAAACGTGGAGACAATGACCATGGAATAGTTGGCTTCTGGCCAGAACGTGCGCCTTTCAGATCATAATATTGTGAAACGATTGCAAGTGCTGTATCATTAAAGAAATTATCAGCAACGATATCAGTAAGGAAAGAAGTTTTATCTGCACGGATACCAACGTTTACAGTAAGGTTATCGTTTACTTTAATATCATCCTGTGCAAAGAAACCTAAACGCAGTGTTTTAAAATCAGCCGCTGAAGCAGTGTTATCAGATGCAGAACCATCCAGTAAAGCAAGGCCTCTTCTGAACTGTCCTGGTTTTGCAGCAGCAGCTCCTAAATTTACGTTATCATAAAAATTCTGCAGGCTTGCAAAAGTGTAAGCACCGTATGAACGCTGAATAAATACATTGTAAGCTTTATCCATTTCATTATCTGTGCCCAGTGTAACAGTATGTTTACCTGCGGTGAATTTATACGCATCGCTCAATGCATAGTTGGTTTGATTGAGCAGGTTCTGTGTTGAACTGATCTCTGTACCAAAAATGATGGAACGTCCGCTTCCATCTGTAATGGATACGTTTGGAAATGGATTTCCAATTGGGCCTCTGTCATCTTTTACAGCAGTAGTGGTCAGCAGCAACCTGTTGCTGGCACCACCTCTCAGCGTACTTTTTAATTCGAGTGATCCGGCATTGGTAATATCCGGGATCACATAACCATTATTATAAAAGTTAACTGTTGTAGAATTACTGGCCGATACGTTATTTCTGAAACTATTGTTATAGCGATAGCTCAGTGACAGTTTATTTTTGCTGTTGATGTTCCAGTCAAGTTTGGCATTGTACCTGTCGGCCTGGATTTTTTCAGGATTGTCGAGATAAGTACCGGGATCATAACCAAATTTTGTCTGAAGAAAACTTGATAAACTATCAATAGCAGAAGTTCTGTTATTTGTTCCGGAATAATTGGCAAAGTTGAATGGCTGTGGTCTTTCATCACGCTGAATTTCAGCAAGTGCAAAAAAGAAAAGTTTATTTTTAATGATGGGTCCGCCGAAACGGATACCGGTTGTTTTATTCTGGAAGGAAGGAAGTTTGGTACGTTCAAATTCTGTGGTGCTTCCCTGTTTAAGCGTAGCAACCGGTGCTTCACCAGCAAGTTTTTCATTACGGAATACATAATAAACAGAGCCTTCAAAATTATTGGTTCCTGAACGCGTGATAGCATTGATACCACCACCTGTGAAATTACCAATCGATGCATCATAAGGTGCAATTACCACCTGAAACTGATCGATCGCATCCATTGAAATGGGCGAAGTTCCTGTTTGTCCGCCATTGGTACCGGAGTTCGCAAGACCGAAACGGTCATTGTTTGCAGCACCATCTACATAAAAAGAATTATAGCGGTTGTTTTGTCCTGCAATAGAGATACCACCATCCGAAGCAGTAATTTTTGCCTGGGGTACATAACGGATATAATCCTGCAGATTTCTTCCGATGGTAGGTAGATTGGCAACTTTATCGCGTCCAACAGTAGTTTCAGTACCACCTTTACCGGCAGCAGGCAAAGAGCGTCTTGCAGAAACAGTTACTTCTTTCAGACTGCTGCTGTTGGTAAGCATTACAAAATCCTGCACGGAATTTTCACCGAGGGAAAGTGTAATATCTATTCTTTCATCTTTATTATAACCTACAAACGTGGCATTGATTACATAAGGCCCGCCGGGATTCATGTTTGGAATATTATAATTGCCATTCTTTTTTGCAGAAACAGTATAGACAGTTCCGGTTGGCACATGCGTAGCGGTAATCGTTGCACCGGCAAGACTTTCGCCCTTAATATTTTTTACGGATCCGGATATGCTGCTGGTTGTGATCTGGGCTTGTCCAATAAAAGGAACGGCAAGAATGCACAGTATAAACGGAAGGAATTTCTTAAAAAGCATAGTTGTTTTATTTATGGTGGCAAAGAAAGTGAATAATTAGCTAATTACAGTCATCTTTTTTCAACAATAGAGTAGGCAGTTGCATATATTAAAACGCTGCATTGCTTTTCTATAAAGGCTTTTATTATAAAAGCAATATTACTGAATAATCATAAAGATGAATGAACCGTTGATTCCTGTTTCTGATGGTTTGATGAAGGCTTTTAAACTGACCTTTGCTTAGTATCTTTGCTACATAAATTTTAGTTTATGCTCGACAGTATTGAAAGTGCGGTTAATGATATAAAAAATGGTAAACTGGTAATAGTGGTGGATGATGAAGACCGTGAAAATGAAGGTGATTTTGTTACGGCTGCAGAAAATGCAACTCCTGAAGTAATCAATTTTATGAGCATGTATGGCCGGGGACTTATCTGTGTACCATTGGATGAAGAGCGTTGCAATGAATTATTGCTTCATCCGATGGTAAGCAGCAACACTTCTTTGCATGAAACTGCATTTACAGTAAGTGTGGACCTGCTCGGTTACGGTTGTACCACGGGCATCTCTGCGCAGGACCGTTCCAAAACTATTCAGGCATTGATCAATCCTGATACGAAACCGGAAGAATTGGGAAGGCCTGGGCATATATTTCCATTAAGGGCAAAGAAAGGTGGAGTATTAAGAAGGACAGGCCATACTGAAGCCACGGTTGATCTTTCGAGGATGGCAGGATTTTCAACTGCAGGCGTTCTGGTAGAAATCATGAATGAAGATGGCACGATGGCGAGACTTCCTGAATTAAAGGAGATTGCAAAAAAATTCGATCTTAAAATTATTTCTATAAAAGACCTCATTGAATACAGGTTGAGAATCGAGACCTTGATCAAGGAACAGGAAAGGGTGAAGTTGCCTACAAAGTATGGAGAATTTGAACTCATCGCTTTTGAACAATGCAATACAGGCGAGATACATCTTGCATTAAAAAAAGGCGATTGGAAAATTGATGAACCTGTGTTGGTAAGAGTGCATAGCAGTTGTATGACAGGAGATATTCTAGGCAGTCTGCGTTGTGATTGTGGTGATCAGTTGCATGCTGCTATGAAAATGGTGGAAGCAAATGGTAAAGGTTTGGTTTTGTACATGAACC
>JBDUCW010000208.1:0-5156 GCA_040003235.1 Ferruginibacter sp.
AGTAATTGTACGCCAATATAAAGAAACCCAAATGACCAGCAATTGCCCAATTGCCTGGAATTACTTACAAGTAATTCTCTAATCGCGTTAGCTATTAAAAATAAAAGAATGGAAGAAACAAACCAATAGCAAACCCGTACTATATATAATACATAGATATTTCTCGGTAACCGGAATTTAATAACATTAATGAAAAATAATTCCAGCCAATGGCCTACAAAAAAAATAGAAAAAAAAGCAGCCCAGAGAATCCCATATTCTAATAGTTTACTTTTTCCGTTAAAAGGAATTACATGAATGAAATAAAGGACAAGGCTTATTATAGTAGCTGTTATGGCTGTCCGGAACAGGGCTTGCAGAAATGTTTCAGTAATTTTTTCCGGATTTTTCATTTTTGCAGCAAATTGATTAAGGTTTTATTTTAAACTCATAAAAAGTTCTGTCTCACATTTTGTTTCATCTTTTGTCCAATGTCCATAAATTTCAATGTAGGGCAGGTCAGTCTCATAGCCTTTGGATATTAATTCACTTTTCATATCAAGGCCGGCCTGTTTAATTAAATTGTATGAGCCGATATGTTTGTAATATGCATACTTATCAAGTGATATAATTTTATGTTCAAGTCCAATTTCGTTTGAAAGAATACCGTCAGGTTCTACCCCGGCAAATACTTTTTCATCTTTTTCGTAAACCCAGATATTTTTCCCTTTATTTTTAAAATTTTTTGCTTTAACAGTCTCCCACATTTTACCCGACAATCTAAAAGCAGTTCCTGTATAATCTCTGTTAAGAGCAACAGCTTCAAAACCATAAATGTCTATTTCGAGCCTGCTGCTGATTATCTCTATTTTCATTGTCTTTAGTTAAGTTAGTCTTGCCTGTTGCCGCTAAGGTTCAGAACGACGAAGCTGGAGGAATAAATATTCTTACGCCCTGGCTGGCCGGACCTGAATCTATAAATAAAAGTTGATGATATCCACGTAGCTAAATTAACAACTTCAGGTTGAATTTTAAAGGCCAGATTGAAAAAGCTGCGACAGCCTTCCAGCTCCTACTCCGGCAACCCCGTTTGCTGGCTTCTTTCTGGTGTTGATGTGCTGCTTTGCAGTCTTGTTTTTATTTTTACGGCCTCATACCAGATTACTGATATAAAACCCAGCCCGATACAAATAAATAACTGCGAAATATTAAGTGTTTCAAACTCAAAAAAAGCTGTCAATGATGGTACAAACAGCAATAGTCCGGTAATGACAATGGTGACGGCAATAATGAGTAAAACCAGATTGTTTTTGTATCTCAAAGTCGTAAATATTGAATAGTAAAAAGAACGGTTGACAAGAGTTAAAAAAATATTTGCAGATATTAAAACAGTAAAAACCATGGTGCGTGTATGCGCTTCATCAAATGCCTGCTGTACAGAATATTGATAAACAAACAAAGTAGCTGTTGTAATTGCTATTCCCTGAATAATACTTGTTGTTAATTCTTTCCAATTGAAAAAAGTAGTAGTAAATGGCCGTGGCTTTTGAAACATGATGTTCTTCTCCATTGGTTCGTTTTCAAAAATGATAGAGCAGGTTGGTCCCATTATCAATTCTAAAAAAATGATGTGTACAGGTGAAAGTATATTCGGGTAAACCCAGCCCAATGCCAAAGGCATAAAAACGGTAAGAATAATTGGTATGTGAATGGAAATAATATATTGAATTGCTTTTTTCAGATTCCTGTAAATTTTTCTACCCATTGCTACAGCGTCTACCATTTTTGATAAATCGTCTTCCAGTAAAATCAGAGAGGCTGCCTGTTTGGCTATTTCTGTTCCTTTCCTGCCCATGGCAATTCCAATATGTGCTGCTTTCAAAGCCGGTCCGTCATTTACGCCATCGCCTGTCATTGCTACAATCTGACCGTTTGCTTTCAAAGCATTGATAATTCTCAACTTTGCTTCAGGAAACATCCGGCAAAAAACATTGGTATTCATTACACTTTCCTGCAACGCTGAATCCGATAATTTCATCAGCTCATCTCCTGTCAGACTATGTTCAAATCCTCTAAACGCAATCTGTTTAGCAATAGCTGTTGTTGTGGCAGCATTGTCGCCTGTAATTATTTTTACGGAAATACCTGCTTTGTAAAAATCTTCCAATACTTTACTGCTATTTTTTTTAGGGGGGTCATAAAACGCAACGATCCCTTTAAATGTAAATTGAAATTCCTGTTGTGTTTCGGGAAAATTGTTTCCGCCAAAATTACTTTCTGCAACACCCAAAACCCTGTATCCTTCATTGGTTATAGTTTGTATGGCTTTTTCAATCTGCTGTGTTTCTTCTTTTGACAGATCGGAAACATTCATCAATGCTTCAGGTGCTCCTTTGGCGGCTATAATTTTTTTACCTGAGTTATTTTCAAAAATATGCGTCATCATTGGTGGCTTTCCTCCCAATGAATATTCGTGAATCAATTTAAAGTCTGGTCGCTCATCCCCTGTATGCAAATCACTGTAAGCCTTGTGCAATGCCACTTCCATCGCATCAAACGGTATGGGTTCGCTTGCCCACATTGCTGTTTTTATAACGGTTTTCTCATCGTCATCAGCCTCATCTGTGTTGGATATTTTTTGCGAGATCAACGAAAATATTTTTGCCAGATTCATTTTATTTTCGGTGATAGTGCCTGTTTTGTCTGTGCAAATGACGGTAGCAGAACCCAGTGTTTCTACTGTTTTCATTTGTTTTACCACAATACCCATTTTCATTAACCGCCAGGCGCCAATTGCCATAAATGAGGTAAATGCCATTGGAATTTCTTCAGGTAAAATGCTCATAGCCAAAGTCAGTGCCTTGAGCAAACTGTCCAGTAAATTGTACGAACTAAAATAATTGATCCCCCAAACTATGATGAAAACTATGGCACCGGCAATAACCAGTTTTTTTACAAAATTGTTTATCTGCAATTCTAAAGGTGTTTTTTCTTCTTTAATACTTTCGAGACTTTTACCAATTTTTCCCAACCTCGTTCTGTTGCCAATAGCTGTAATGGTAGCAATAGCTAAACCACTTGCAACGGTTGTGCCTGTAAAAATAAAATTATCTTCTTTTGATTTGTCTTTGAAAACAGGGAACGATTCTCCCGTAAGAATAGATTCATTTACGGAAAAGTCATTGGAGTGAACAATTATCCCATCGGCTGTAATCGAAGTGCCTTCTTCCACAATCAGGCTATCACCAACTACCAGGTCTTCGCTTTTAATTTCCCCGGTCTTGCCATTCCTGATTACTTTGCAATTCGGCTGTGTAAGGTTCTTTAACTTTTCTAAAGCATTCCGGCTTCTTGAATCCTGAAATAAAGAAATGGATGAAACAATAAGTATTGCGGAGGAGAGGAAAATGCCGTCACCTGTTTTTCCACTTACAAAATAAATCAGTGCTGCAACCAACAACAGGATGATCATTGGTTCTTTTGCCAGATTTTTTAAGGTATTTAAAAGGCCGTTTTGCTGTTTGTAGTTTAATATGTTTTGCCCGAATTTTTCCCTTGCAAGCATTAACTGCTCCGTTGTTAAACCATTTATGTTGAAATTATTTGAAGGCATTCTTAAGTATTATTTTGGCATGCTGTGTTTTCTTTATGCTCCTGGATATCTAAATACCATGTACCGTCAATAATTTGTTGTTGGTCTTATGATAAATAACAAAGGGAAAATTTGTACCTTTTTCTATCTGAAGGAAAGCATTATTATAGTAAGGAAAAGGTCGTTGTCAGTTCCGTCAAATGGGTAAAATTCCCAGATTCTTTTATCTTTGCCAATACCTCGAGTTCTGACAAGTGGCTTTTGTCTAACGAAATTAATTTTACAGTTTGTCTTCCAAACAAGCCGGATACTTTACCCGATTCATCCCATTAATTATCTTTTTGTATTTAAGTTATTAATCGGTTTTTGCTTTGGCAGATAATAATATCATTTCTGTTTTCGTTAATAACGCCAAACTATTGTTGCCTCTTGCTTTTGCCATGCGTAAGAGGAACCAGCACATTTATTTCACAACCTTTGCCCTGCGCGGTGATAATTTCAACCTTTCCACCCATCATCTCCGCTCTTCTCCGGATATTTTCCAATCCGATACCTTCCTTTTTTTTCTTACTGTCAAAACCCTTTCCGTTATCCCTGATCTGTAACAGGATATGCCGGGCCGCCGATCTTATATTGATCTCCACTAAAGAAGCGGCTGCATATTTCAGAATATTACTCAGCTGCTCCTGCAGTATCCTGTAAAAAGCAAGTTGAGTATCATTATCAGGCGCTTTTTTAAATTCGTCAATATGAACTGAAACTGAAAGTTTTTCATCCATTTTTAAACTTCTGATAAGCCATGCTATTTTATCATCCAGTATAGTATCCGATTCAACTAATGGTGCCAACTGGTGCGAAAGCCGCCGTAATTCATCAATGGCTTCAGCATTGTATCCCGTCAGGTCATTCAGTATTTCGGTAACTGCTTCCTTATCATCTATTTTTTTCTGTGCCATGCCCAGGTACAGTCCTGATGCTGCCAGTATCTGCTTTACATTATCGTGTAATTCCATACCGATCTGGTAACGTTCTTTTTCCTGGGCATCGAGCACAGCCCGGTTAATTCTTTTTTCTTCTTCAATACGATTGCTGATATCTACAAGCGTTCCGATGATGGCTGGCTCGTCATTATATAATATCACAGAAGCAATTACTTCAACATGCAAAATGGTTCCATCACTTTTAATCGCCCTGAAAATATATTGTTCTTTTGCCTTTCGTTTACCGATCCTTTTATTATAATTATTTGTTACCAATTCAAGATCATCCTCATGAACCAACCCATCGAACGACATTTTGTTGATCAACTTATTTTTTGAATACCCGAATATTTTTTCAAAGCCCGGGTTTACATAAATCAGTTTCCCATTCTGGATAATGTATATTCCTACCAGGCTTTGTTCAACAATGCTTCTGAATTTTTCTTCGCTTTCACGCAATACCGTTTCAGCCCGTTTTCTATCATTGATATCTTCAGCAAGAACCCGAATACCGATCAGTTTGCCTTCCAGATCATATACCGGAGAAGTTTTTGACTGAAACCAAAGATAATCGCCTGTTATACTTTTTGCTCTTACTTCTTCCA
>JBDUCW010000209.1:0-5148 GCA_040003235.1 Ferruginibacter sp.
CTGTATCTAATGCAAAAGTCATGTAATCGTTGTCAGGAACCGGCATCTTAATAATTGTGAATCGTTTTCCTTCCCAGTCGGTAGCATTTTTGAGGATTTCGTAATTTACTTTCATCCGTTCCAATGTAATTTTTTTAACCGGGTCATTCGCTGCATCTACTGAATCTGGAAATGAAATTAAAATGGTCGAATCATTTACAAAGCGACAAAATTCGTCAAGATGTCCCTTCACACCAACACCAAAATAATTTTTTGTTATAAGAGTTCCCCAGCCGAAAGGGTCTTCAGCAGCACCTTCTTTTAACCAAATTATCTTCTTTGCATTTAAAACCTTTTTAAGTTCCATTTCCTGTTGTTCCTTATTAAGAGTTGGATTACGTTGCATGTTCACTGATTCTACCTGCAGAATAGTTCCTTTGCCGTTTGTTTCGATTGCACCTCCCTCGTTAACCATAGAAGAAGAAATTACAGGATAGGGAAATTCTTTAAGGTGTATTGCTGTGTATGCCTCTCTCTTTTTTTTATCCTTCTCCAAATAGTCTTTAAACTCATTCTCAAAATACCATCCATAAGAATTCCATGCAAAATTTACTACCTGCATTTCCTCATTTTCATTTTTCATAAACATTATTCCATCACGCTGGGCATAACTAAAATCACGTGGAGAATTCATGAAAATAATACTGTCCATGTTGGCTCCTGCATCTGAAAGCTTTTTTATGAAAGTTGATTTTAATGAATCAACTACAATCGTGTAAACTTTAGTCTCTTTACTTAGCTGTGTTGCCATTTCAAAAGCAGCCCCATCATCAAGTCCACCCACAATAACTCCTTTTTGGTATTCCCATTCAGCAGGAAGATAAAATTCCGTTTTGCTTTTTTGCCTGCATGAGAAGATAGTGACTACGATTGTTAAGTAAGCTAATATGTTATGTATTTTCATAATTGTTGCTCTTTGTTACAACTGTTGATTTTAGCACTGTCAGTCAATCGTAGCGTTAAGGTTGCCGATAACGAAATTCATTTGCGTCAGGCGGGGAAATAGCATCCGTCAGCCCGGTTGCAAATGCTGATTAAAAATATGAACATGAAGCTACGGAAATTATTTTCAGATTGTTGTCGCAGGAAAACTGAAGTACAATAAAGAGATGAAGCTGAAGTTTAATCGTAAAGCCCCGATTGCGCAAATGCAATGTTAGCAGCTCGTTCTTAGACTACTTTTTGAACATTCGAATTATTCGTAGCAAATTAAATATTATTGATTGCTTAAAGCTTATAACAGGAACAAGTCCATGAGTACGCATTATCGTTTTAAATCGTTCAATGTCTGGCGGCCCTTTGATATTTACGACAGTAGCAATATCTCGGAAATACTCATACCCAAAAATTCCAGGCCTGATTTCGCATAGGAATTCAATTGTCTGCTTTGTTTTATTTGCAATTTGATGTACTGCTCCGCGTGGAATAATAACAGAATCTCCGGGCCTAATTTGAATAACCTTATCATCTAATAGAATCGTTGTAGTGCCTACTAAACCCATCACAGTCTCGTCAAATTTCTCGTGGTAATGAGGCACTGGGGTTCTTGCCTCCGGGCGCACGATACATTTAAATGTGTTTAGATCAGGTGATTCTGAAAGAAAGTATACATCGATACCTCCTTTAAAATGAATTTCTTTTGATTCCATTCGAAAATTATATTAAGCGAATTTAAAATTCCTTTTTTACACACCTTTCTATTTTCTGAAGGCTAAGTTGAAAATTGAAGGTGGGTCTTCATTTTATTTACAGTGTGTTTAAGCGGACCGCTAATGATAAACATGAAGCTACGGAAATTTATTTCAGATAGTCACGTCGACGTATTAAAACTTAACAGGAAGAACTACAGTTTGATTATTTTCTTTTTCCTTTTAATATTTATGAAAGCATCAACGGAAAAACACCCTGCTCCGGTAAGCATTAAAGAAATTAATCCGGCAATATACAGGAGGTTTATTTCATAACCGGGCGGGCCAAATTTTGGTCCCTCAGGTGTCAATCCAATTGTATTTATTGAGCTAAAGCCATAATGTATATGAATAGTAAACATAGCAACCAACATAATAATAATAAGTGCCACTGCGGTAATTGCGACAAATGCGCCTATCAAAACAGCAAAGCCTCCAAATAATTCAATATAAGCTGTTACGTTTGCAGTAAGATGAGGAAAAGGTACAGATGTTTGACCAAGGAGTTTTTCAAAGCCACCCGTACCACGGCTTATTTTAGCCCAGCCATGTGCCATAAATCCAAATCCAATTATCAGCCTTAAAAAAAGGGGAGCTATGCTGTTATATCTATTCATTTTTTTGTATTTTTTTAAAGTTTTTTTGAAAGCACGATCAAATGATTGCATTTTATTCCGTTATCAAAAAGCACTTCATCATAATTATTAAGATTATTGTCGAAATAATGTTTCACGATATAATCATATTCAAATCCCATTTTTTGATATAGGTATAAGGAACCGATGTTGGGCGTTGAAGTGGAAATAAGAATCGTTTTACACCCCTGTAATTTTGCAATTCCAAATGCATTGACAATCATTTTTTTGCCAATGCCCATTCCCTGCAACGGTTCTGCAACTGCAAGGTTTTTTATTTCAATGGTTTCTTCGTTGATCTTGAGCAGTACACAAACAGCAACGGTTTCGCAGCCCTGTGTTGCTACATATGTTTCACCATTTGATATATAACTATCTACAAGTTTTTTAGAGGGATCAGCATCCAATAACAGCTTATAAGGAATCACTTCACTTTTATTCAATGACCTTATCGTTAGTTCTGATGAAAATATATTTGAATTTTCCTGCAGTTTCATTTTTAATATCGGGTAGTCTTTTCCTTCACTATCTTTTTCAGTTCTGTCGTATGCAACAAATCCGAACTTACTGTAAAACTTCACCGCCTTGATGTTTTGTTCGTTGACGTCAACCTTATTCGCCTGTAATTCGGTCAACGCAAAAAGCATTAATTTTTTTCCAAATCCCTGGCCGATAAAGTCAGCATCTATGAATAACATTTCTATGCTAAGATCCGCAACGCCCAAAATTCCGATGACCTTATCTTTTTTTAGCAGGCAATACACTGAGAAAGAAAAGAAATCGATTTTACTTACAGCTTGTTTATAATAAATAAAGTCTTCGAAAGAAACAAAATGATGGGTTGCTCGTGCCGAACGTTCCCAGACCGAAACAACCTGTTCCCTGTATTTATCATCGTAAGCTATTATTTTTGCATCTTCCATAAAAATTTACTTGTTGTGGGCCTTCATCAATTCGTCTGAAGCATAATTGTTTTATCCTTCATTTCAAAAAGATTTAGAAGTCCAAATATGAGGATAATTAATTGGTGCGTGGTGGGCAAAATTTCCCGATTACTTGTTAGTTTTTCCTTTTTTGAAATCATTCGGGGCCTGGCCAACTTTTAATTTGAAGAACCGGCTGAAGCTTTGGATATCTGGGAAGTGTAATTCGAATGCAATTTCTTTTATAGACTTACCTGAAAATAAGATTTGCCGCCGTGCTTCTGTAATGATCCTGCTGTGAATAAGCTGGATAGGGCTTTGCGGACTGGCTTTTGCAAATAAATTAGCTAATGTCTTTGGCGATTTGTGAAGTAGTTCTGCATAGAATGAAACATTGTGTTGTTCTCTGAAATGTATTTCAACAGCGATATTAAATTGCCTGATCAATTCATATTGTCCTTCCTCGATCTGGTCTCCATATTGTTGGAGTTTGGCTAACCTTGTACATTTAATTATTAAACGTTTTAATAAGATCGTCAGCATTTCACCTTGAATATTGTCTTGATTTTGGAATTCTTCAACAAACATTTCCAGAAGCAGATTGAATGTATGCTGTTCTGTTTCTGAAAGTGTTATTACAATATTGTCACTTGTTCCATAAAAGATAAAACCAATACAACTGATCTCCTTATCATGTTCCCCAACGCAATAAAAGTTCTCATTAAATTGAAAAATCAGCAGGTCTGAATTGCCCTGGTCTGTTTTAAAATTTTGAGAGGGCGTGAGTGTAAGAATATTGTGTGTGCTTAATTTATGAATAATGCCGTCAACAACAATATTAGCGTCATTACCCCTGTTCCAGATGATGGAATAAACCTGTTTACTTTCCGGTGTCTTAAATTCTTTGTCGGCCGAAAAAAGTTGAAATATTGCGTTTGCGATATGACTTTTAAATATATAATCCATTATGCTTTATGTCACTATTTTTGTTTCAGAAAGTCTGTCGGAAAATTACCAGCAAACGGCTGCTGCTGATTGAAAATATAAACATGAAGCTACGGAAATTTATTTCAGAACGTTGTCGCTGAAAACAGAAGCACAATAAAGCGGTGAAGCCGAAGTTTACTTGTCAAGCCCCGATTGCGCAAATGCAATGTTAGCGGCTGTTTATTTTAATGAGAACAGAAAGATTTATTTTAAAGTTGAACCTCATGCATATAAATGTAACCAGTCTTTGTATTTATGTAATACATCGATTCTTGACTTCCCATCCATACTTCAAAGTTCTTTGGCGGTCTAAACCATTTTGGAGCTTCACTTGACATTCGATATTTCCCAGGTTTTAAATTATTGTCAGTAATAAAATATTTAGCTAGTGCAGGTCTAACCTTTATTTCCATATACAATTTGTATTCTTTGGTAAAATGACCAAAAGTCCAATATTCGCCATTTATAATTGTCTTGGTGCTATCAGGATCTTCCCCGGCCCAAAATTTATATGTTGCCAATCCACCAACAACATGAACTTGTGCGAAGCAACTATATCCGGTTAAGAAAAAAGCAAATAATAAAATAGCAATAATTTTCTTCATGATAATTCTTTGCCTCCCAAAAAACTGTTCAAAAATAGCCGCTAACGTTAAGGCTTGGATGGGCTGGTATTTTATAATTGTCTGCCCGGAACCAAAGCTGAATGAAAAATAAAAGATAAAGTTAACAACTAAAGCTGATTATAGAATTTCTGTTGGGACTACTGCTGATATTGATTTATAGCTGAAGTTTATTCCGTCAGCCAGCCTATTGCCAAACCTATTGTTAGCGGCTTTATTTTTTCCCTCCATTGTTGATCTTGTGACCAACAAT
>JBDUCW010000020.1:0-48906 GCA_040003235.1 Ferruginibacter sp.
GAGGATTTGAGGATTCTTATTCAGACAAACGTCTCCAAATTACCAAATCATCAAATTACCAAATTATTCTCTCGTTGCTAAATAATTATAATCCTCCAGCAATTTTTCTAAAAAATCTGCAGGATACAGGTCTGTATTGATCTGCAATACATCTTTTACCCGCATGGCAACACGGTTGCACATATCAAAATTGCCTTTTCGCTGGGCCTGTGTCACCACATTTTTAATGGTATTGATATCGCGGTCGCTCAACCGCATTACGCCGGGAAACATCACTTTGTAATCCTGTTTGGTAACCTGCATAAAAACTGTATCATGAATGCTCAGATCACTTTTGGTGTTTACAACTACCGTTCCCGCGCCCATATCACCAAGCCGCTGACTGTTCTTCGAAACTGCAATAATGATCACTACAGAAACACCAAAGATGCCCGTTACAAATATAAATGTCAGGAGCGGTACAAAATGATAAACAATATATCCAAAAAGAAACGGCCATTCCCAGAACCGCGTTACCCAGCGCATCAGGTATTGTCCCAGTTCCGGTTCGCCGCCGGTAAGACTGATGATGCGGATGCCCAGAATCTTTTTGCCGATGCTTTGTCCCTTCATCAATATCTCCACAATCAAAGGATATAGTAATGTAGGCAATGAGATCACCAGCATCGCCAGGCCCATATTGTCTTCCAGGTCGGATACATTTTCAAACAGGAAATATTTTAATATCACTGCATAGATGATCAGTATGGTAAAATCAATGGCATAAGCAAAAAGGCGCTTGTGAAATTCAGCGATCTCAAATTCGAGATCAATATTAAAAGGAGTGGCTATTTGTATTATAGACATACGGAACGTAAAGTAAAACAAAAATAGACCGAACTTTGAAAATGTAATTTTTTTATTTATCAAAAAAATGGCAACTTGTAGGCTGGGAAACGTCCGCATACCGGAACCGATACCTTCAAAAGGAAACCAGACAAATCCGTTTTAGATGAGAGAGGCACTCTTTATTAAAAAAAATGCAGACAAGTGGACAGAATATCAGCATTCACCCACCGAGAATCCCGATGAAATGGCGGATCGTTTTGTTACACTGATAGATGATCTTTCCTACGCCAAAACATTTTATCCCAAAAGCAAAGTTACCCGCTGGATCAATGGCATTGCCGCCGGTATTTATCAAAGTATTTATCAGAACAAAAAAGAAAAATACAGCCGCATCATCAAGTTCTGGAAATACGAACTTCCATTACTGCTGAAAAGACATCACCGTACTTTTTTATTTGCATTTACTTTATTTGTGATCTTTGTTCTGGTAGGAATATTTTCTTCTATGCATAACCAGGATTTTGTAAGAGGCGTGCTCGGTGACGGTTATGTAGACATGACCGAAGACAATATCAACAAAGGAGATCCTTTCGGCGTTTACCGGAGCGACAGTCCTTTCACCATGTTCATCACCATTGCATTCAACAATATAAAAGTGGCGCTCTTTGCATTTATGGCAGGATTTACATTGGGCATTCTCACCACCTGGCTCATGTGGAGCAATGGTATCATGCTCGGTTGTTTTGAATACATGTTTTTTTCAAAAGGATTGGGATTAAAATCTGTGATGGTGATCTGGGTACATGGTACACTCGAAATTTCTGCAATCGTGATTGCATCAACAGCAGGTTATATTATTGCCAACGGAATTCTTTTTCCGGGAACTTACCGGCGCATGGATTCGTTCCGCAGAAATTTTAAAGATGCGGTGAAGATCATGCTCACACTGATACCCATATTTATTGTGGCTGCTTTTTTTGAAAGCTTTGTTACGCATTTGATGAGTAATTCCTATTCAGACGGACAGGATTCCGGTATGCCTGCATGGGTGAGTGCGCTCATCCTTATTTTATCGCTCTACTTTATCATCTGGTATTTTATTATTTATCCCATCCGCCTTCACAAAAGAGGTTTTTATCTGCAGCCCGATGGAATCATTAACCGGCTGAAAAAAACAAATGCGTAAAGTAACCATCATCATAATCATGATGCTTTCCGGTTGCAGCATTTTTGCGCAGCAGAAAGAGCAGCCTTCTGATTCAACCGTTGTTGTTGATTCGGTTCAGGAAAATAATACAGTGGAAGAACCGGTTACTGAAAATGATTCAAAGCAATACAGCCAGTACGATACTTCATTATATGATCTGCAGCTGAATATTTCGCACGACAGCATCAATGCCTTGAAGAATCAACCTGCATATGCTTATAACCGTTATCTCGACAGTCTGCTTAAGATCAGGAAACACAAAGAAGATTCCATTAGAATGGAAATGAACAAAGGCCAGTCTTCAAAAAGCAGCAGCAGCCAGTCTGAGGATAATATCACAATGCCGGAAGAAAATGATTTTTTTGCTTCGGGCATTACTAAAATAATATTATGGTCGCTGGCCGGTGCTTTCGTTTTATTTATTTTATATAAGCTTTTCCTTGGCGATGGTATGTTTAAAAAAGCACCGCGCAAAACTGCTGCAGCTGAAGCGGAAGAAGAGGAAGCTGTAACAGATCAAACAGATATTGATGCATTGATTGCGACCGCTGTAAAAAATAGTAATTACCGGCTGGCAGTCAGGTACTGGTATTTAAAAAGCCTGCACCACCTGAGTGGAAAGGGTTTGCTTTACCTGGCTCAGGATAAAACCAATTATCAATATGTGAATGAATTAACCAACCCGGTTTTCCGCAATGATTTTGCTGCACTCACATTGAATTATGAATATGTGTGGTATGGCGAATTTGATGTAGACAATACATTATATTACAAACTCGAAAATATTTTTTCTTCATTTATAAAAAAAGTATAGCTGCAGTTTGAATAAAAAAATACGATACGGATCTGTCATTGCAGTATGCCTGTTTTTATTTTCATGCGAAAAGAAAAGCAGCGTCAGCCTGCCACCCATGGCGGAAACTTTTCGTAAAGACGATGACAATCCTTTTGGAGGAAGTGTAGCATATAAACTGGTTCAGCAATTATATCCCGACAATGGAACACGGATTAAAAAAGAAGACATTGATAAAACATGGCGCGGCATTTATGATACAGCCGGTTTGCTTATAAACATCTCAAAGAATTTTTACAGCTCCGACGCAGACGTAGATGCTATCATGGAATTTGTAAAGGCAGGTAATGATATGGTATTATGTTCCGGCGTTTTTGATGATAATTTGATGGACCGCATCGGCTGCTCGGTGAATAGTATTTTTGAATACCGGAATATCCTGAATGATAAAATGGCAAGCACCTCCATTGGTTTTGATTCTGAAGCCATCAATGATAAAAACGGGTATCAATATTATTACAGGCCGTTCAGCAGGTATTTCAGTAAACTTCCGAAAGAAAATATCCGGGTACTGGGCTATAATGAAGATGGCAATGTAAACAGCTTTATTTATTTTTTCGGCAAAGGAAAATTATTCCTGCATTGTGACCCGCGGGCGTTCAGTAATTATTTTCTTTTACAAAAAGACAACTATCATTACCTGCAGCATTTTTTTTCTCTTACAAAAAAAGATCCGCAGCATTTATACTGGAACGATTATTACGTAAATATCCGGCGTCCGCGGAGTGGTGGCGGAAGTGGAAACGGCGGGAGAAGCGGAAGCAATAACAGCAGTCAGTCCTCTTTAAGTGTGATCATGGAAAATCCTGCGCTCAGCGCTGCTTTCTGGCTGATATTGATCTTGCTGCTGCTCTATGTTATTTACAACATGAAACGCCGGCAGCGTATTGTTGAAAAAGTAAAACCCAATGAAAACACAACCGTGAGTTTTACAGAAACAGTAGGGAGGCTGTACCTGCAGAAAAAAGATAACCGGAATATAGCAGAAAAAATGATTACCTACTTTAATGAGTTTGTTCGTAACCAGTATTTTTTAAACAGTAATCATCCCAATGCTGAATTCATTACTACGCTCAGTCGCAAGAGTGGAATTGAAAGAGATCGCGTAGAATCATTGTACCGCGCAATTGAACATGCGCAGCAAAGTCATGACCTTGATGATTACCAATTATTATCACTCAACCAGCAAATACAAAATTTTTATAAAAATAAAATCTGATGGAAGAAAATCTTTTTCAGCAACGCATCGACCTGAGCGGTCTCAGTAAAAGCGTGTACGACATAAGAAGCGAGATCGGTAAAGTAATTGTCGGCCAGCACAAAATGGTTGACCTGCTGATGATCGGCATATTGAGTGATGGCCACATCCTGATCGAAGGTGTACCCGGTGTTGCCAAAACCTTAACGGCTAAACTGGTGGCAAAGATCATTGATGTAGATTTCAGCAGGCTGCAGTTCACACCCGACCTGATGCCCAGCGATGTGGTAGGTACAACTGTTTTCAATCCGAAGGAAGGAATTTTTTCTTTCAAGAATGGTCCCATCTTCAGCAATATCATTTTGATAGATGAGATCAACAGGGCGCCGGCAAAAACACAGGCTGCATTGTTTGAAGTAATGGAAGAAAGGCAGGTCACCGTTGATGGCTTTACACATGTAATGCGTGCACCGTTTATTGTTCTGGCAACACAGAATCCCATAGAACAGGAAGGTACTTACCGGTTACCGGAAGCACAACTCGACAGGTTTCTTTTTAAAGTAGATGTGAAATATCCAACGCTGGAAGAAGAGATTACCATACTTAATAACCAACACGGTAAAACGCAGGCACAGCTGATGGAAGACGTAACGAAGATCCTGTCTCCGGTTGAGATACAGGCTTACCGTAAAATGATTCAGCAGGTAATTGTAGAACCGAAACTGATTGAATTCATTGCGAGGATTGTAAACGAAACCCGCAACAATCCATCATTGTATCTCGGCGCTTCGCCGCGGGCTTCACTGGCCATTTTAAAATCTGCCAAAGCAAGCGCAGCCATTAAAGGCCGGGATTTTGTAACACCTGAAGACATTGTTGAAATGGCGCCGCATGTGTTACGCCACCGCATTATTCTTACTCCGGAAAAAGAAATGGAAGGACTTACCGCAGATGATCTGATTGATAATATTTTAAAAGCAATTGAAGTACCGAGATAAATCTGTGTTGGGTGTTGAATGCTATGTGTTGTGTAAACAGCAATGGCAGTTATTAAAATAACAAATTACAAAACACTCAACATTCAACACAATAAAATAATGTTCTTCCAATTCATATACAGTAACGTCTATCTCACCGCCCGGTTTTTTATAACATTGGGTGCCTGTGCTGTGCTGTTCATAGTTTCTTTTTTTTCGCCACCACTTTATCAGCTTGCAAAAACTTTGCTGTTGGTTATAACAGCGTTGATTGTGCTGGATTATATTTTTTTATTCCTGATCGGTAAAAGTCCCACCGCATCAAGAGTAACGGCAGACCGGTTAAGTAACGGTGACGATAACCGGATCGAACTCCAGGTAAGAAATGAAATGGCCTTTGCTGTGAATATGGAAATTATTGATGAGCTGCCTTTCCAGTTTCAAAAACGTGACTGGCTGATCAAAGAACGTTTTAAAGCGAAAGAAAGAAAGCATATTGAATATAAACTGCGCCCGGTTGAAAGAGGTGAATATCATTTCGGCCGTGTTATTATTTATATACAATCCATGCTCGGGCTTTTATCAAGAAGGCATAATATAGAAGCAACAGTGACCGTGCCGGTTTATCCGTCTTTTATGCAACTGCGTAAATACGAATTGCTGAGCCATACCACCATTCAGACTGAACACGGCAACAAACGTATGCGTAAGATCGGCAACAGCATGGAGTTTGAACAGATCAAAGAATATGTCCGCGGAGATGATATCCGCACCATCAACTGGAAAGCCACCGCAAGAAAAAGCTCGCTGATGGTAAACAGTTATACAGACGAAAAATCACAGCAGGTTTATTGTGTAATAGATAAAGGAAGGTTGATGAAGATGCCTTTCAATAATCTCAGCCTGCTCGATTATGCCATCAACAGCACATTGGTATTGAGCAGTGTTTGTCTGCAGAAGCAGGACAGGGTTGGCCTGCTGACTTTCAGTAACCGTCCCGGAACTTTGCTGGCTGCAGACAGAAAACCGATACAGCGCGAAAATATACTGCAACTATTGTACAACCAGGAAACAGCTTACCTGGAAAGCGATTTTGAGATGCTGTACATGCAGGTGCGCAACCGTATCAAGCAACGAAGCCTGCTCATACTATTTACAAACTTTGAATCATTATCAGGATTGAAACGCCAGCTCAATTACCTGCGTTCTATTGCAAGGCATCATTTGCTGATGGTAGTGTTCTTTGAGAATACAGAATTGGTGCAGCTTTCACAACTTAATGCGCAGAATACAGAAGAAGTATATGTGAAAACAATTGCTGAAAAATTTGCTTATGAAAAAAGATTGATCGTAAAAGAATTAATGAAGCATGGTATCCTTTCGATATTAACTGCACCGGAAAATCTCACCATCAATACAGTCAATAAATACCTTGAATTGAAAGCAAGACAGGCGATGTAGAAATGTTATACTTCGGCAAGTCTTTGGATCAAGGTTAAATTGTTTCATAGATTAATTGATCGCTGAAATATAAAGACTCTCATCAACAATATAACCATAGAACAATTCAACAATTAAGCATACTTCAAAACTTATAACGTAAAACTTAAAACTCTCTTGGGCAAAAAACCAACTTACTTTGGCAAGCACTTCGACAAATTAAAGGATGTAAATTCTGTTTATAGTGAAAAGATTATTGTTGATGCTGAAACCAAAAACGAATACGAAGCCGGAAAGCTGATCCTCATCAATAAAGATCTGCACTGGACTTCCTTTGATGTAGTAAGAAAGATCCGCGGCGCATTACAGATTAAAAAAGTGGGCCATGCGGGAACATTGGATCCATTGGCAACCGGAATGCTGATTGTTTGTACGGGCAAGTTTACAAAGAAGATCAATGAATATATGTCGCAGGAAAAAGAATACACGGGCACATTTACACTCGGTGCCGTTACACCCACCTATGATGCCGAAAGCGCACCGGAACGGGTGAAAGATTATTCATTTGTGAATGATGCATTGCTGGAACAGTTCACAGCACAGTTCATCGGGCATATACAACAGTTACCGCCGATTTATTCTGCCATTAAGAAAGATGGTGTTGCATTGTATGATCTTGCGAGGCGGGGAGATGAGATTAAACTGGAACCCAGAAATATTTATATCCGGTCTTTTGAAATCACAAAAACAGAATTGCCGTTGGTTCATTTTAAAGTGATCTGTGGAACCGGTACTTATATCCGTAGTCTTGCACATGATTACGGTGCTGCACTGGGATGCGGAGCTTATTTAAGTAGTTTATGCCGGACAAGAATAGGGGAGTTTAAAATTGAAGAAGCGGTGAAGCTGGATGCTTTTTTATTGTCGGTTAAAAAAGAAGTCAAAAGTGAAAATTAAAAATTTAACGCGGTAGTTTTTAAACAGGAGTAATGATAAGACTTCTTTTTTTACTTTTTAATTTTTACTTCTGCAATAGCTACGGTTGTTTTTTTACTTTTTACTTTTTACTTTTAATTCTGAAAAAAGTATAAGCCTCTAAAATCCCCAACCCACACCGATGGTAAAATTAAAATTCTCATATCTCCATTCTTTGCCGCTTCTGCCGAAAAGATTTTTAAGATTGGGACTTGGTAACTGCCAGCCGCTGTTTTCAGAAATGTCCGGGCGTTTAAAGCGCAGTGCTCCGTTAAAACGCAATACAAAATAAGTAAAGTCGATCGCGATGCCTGCACCTGCATCAACACCGAGTTGTTTGTATAGGTTTTTAAATTCAAATTGTGTGCTGTCAATCCCGCTTGCCTTTGAATTTTTAAAGTTCCAGATATTGCCTGCATCTGCAAACAAAACGCCACCCACCGTTATTGAATTAGGAATAATGGAGAACAATGTTTTGCGGATCTCATAATTCATTTCGAGTTGAATATCTCCGGTTCTGTCATTAAAAGCAGAAATATTTGTAAAAGGTTTCAATGGCTGGGCACCGCGCCCGATACCGCGTACAGGCCAGCCCCGCATGCTGGTACTGCCACCTCCGAAATACTGTTTGAAGAAAGGCAGGGTGGTGTCAGACCTTGACAGCGGGATACCAACGCCTACGAACAGCCGGGCAACTTTTTCCAGTTTACGGGCGGGCTGTTTTATTTTATAAATATATTCCGCATCTGTTTTAATAAACTGCCGAAGGTATTTTTTAAAGATATTGTCACCGGGCACTGCCTGCTTCAAAAATCCGATCGGCAATGGAAACTCCATATTTACTTTAATGGAACTTTGTTTGTTACCATCTTTTGAATGCACGAAATCTGCCTGGTAACCTACAGCTGCACTTACCACCAATGCTGTACGGAAAGAATATTTCAGGAACGGATTTGCGTCAAGGATATGGGTAAAACTATCGGTCTGATGATACAGGTTTGTAAATTCTATATTGGGAAACTTGATAGAATATTTTTGAATCTTTTGTTTGGTGATATCTTCACTGGGCTTTTGTGTAACGATATTTACACCTGTCGCAAAATTCACAGTCTGCAGATCGAAAAGGTCAATACGGTTCACATACGACACACTGCTGTTGATAAAACTGCTGCGGTTGATAAAGTTTTCTTTGGATAATTTCTGCGAAGGTTTCATTAATTTATTGCGGAGTTGATAAATAGATTGATAGGGCTGTATCAGTTTTGGATATGAAATACTGTTAGAAAAACTGATATCATTTGAATTGATGATGCTGCTTCTTCCGCTGTTTTTATTCTGACTGAATTCGATGCCGCCACCCAGCTTATTTGTCATCTCTACACCTTCGCCGCCAAGGTTACGTGTGGTCCAGCCAATATCTCCCGATAATCCGAAAAGATTGCTTGAACCGATATTGTTTACATTACTGCTCGAAAGGCTTGCTTCAATATTTCCTTCGATGGTATTTCTTTTTGCGGGAATGAGCTGGACGATCAGGTTCACTTTATCTTTTGTTCCTTTCACATCCTGTGTCTGGATGTTCACACTTTGCCATACTGCTTTTTGTGAAAAGCTGTTCAGTGATCTGTAAATATTTTCCTGGTTGTAAACATCGCCTGTTTTCAGGTACATATTGCGCGTTAGAAAATTCGTCTTAAAAATGGGCGCGTGATAAAAAACAGAATCAACACGTTTGCCGGTTGAATCATTGGGGTGAATAACTTTTACATGTTTCAGGGTTGGATCCGTTATTGAATCTGTTGGAAAATAATCCGGAAAAATATAAACGTTATTGATATAATATTTGGTAAGCCTGTTGCTGTCGCTGGGCTTGGGTGGAATCAGATCAACAGAAAGCCGGATGGTAGGGCTATCTTTTTTTAACTGCGCTTCTGATAATGCTTTCAGTATTTCCAGCGGATCATCTACATTGGTCAATGCAGCGATCGTTGTATCGCCTCTCACTGCAAGTTCATCAGAAGAAAATTTATAATAACCATTGTTACGGTAAAGTGTGATCAGTCTCGACTTTTCCGCAAGCACATCCTGTTTGGTAGCAGGTTTCCCCCTGATCAAAAAGGTTCTGGCCTGCTCTTGGGAAGCCAGTTGTTGAAACTCTTCTTTTTTTAACCGGTAACTCACGGTGTCGATGAGGGTTGCGGGGCCTGCTTCTACAATATACTTTACAGTCACTCTTAATTGATCACCGGATTTTACAGTATCTATAATTTTATAAGTAACTGTATTGCTGTAATACCCAAGGAAATTCATGGAAATGATCATGTTCTTTGCAGACAATGCTGCAGAAAGTGTATCGAAAACCGGATAATGAAAGATCTTGCGTTTGAAAATGCCATCGGTTGAACTATTGTAAGCTCTTGAACTATCGTCCAGCTGACCATTCAGCCGTTGTTTTAATGCAGCGAGTTCATCTTTTGTAAAACTTCCTCCCTTAACTTCGATATTATTTTTATAAGGAAAAGGTTTGTTGGGCTGATAGATTTTTTTGGAACAGGCCGAGAAGAAAATTAAAAAAGATAACAGGGCTAATAAAGTGAAAGGATTATTTTTATCAGGGATCTTATAATGCATATTTTTTTATAGCGCCAAATGTTTAGCAAATCATATACCAAATATATTCAAAGTCTGCAGCATAAAAAAGCAAGGGATGAAGCCGGGCTGTTTGTTGCTGAAGGCCCAAAGTTAATACCTGAACTGTTGTCTGCAGATAAATTTAATTGCAGGCAGGTGTTTGGAACAGCATCATGGATAAATGCAAACGCTGCTTTATTAAAACAATCCAATGTAGAAATCATCACAGTAAAAGATTTCGAATTAGAAAAAATCTCCGGATTATCTACAGCCAATGAAGTGCTGGGAATTTTTGAAAAAACAAAAGCGGTTGAAACATTTTCATTAAAAGGAAAAATAACATTGGTGCTCGATGCTATCCAGGATCCGGGCAACCTGGGAACAATCATCCGCATTGCAGATTGGTATGCGGTCGAGCATATCATCTGTTCCGAAACCTGTGCTGATATGTACAATCCTAAAGTGGTACAGAGTACGATGGGTAGCATTGCAAGAGTGAATATCATTTATACAGATCTTCAGCAATGGATAAAAACAAATGCAGGTATTGCTGTGTTTGCGGCTGCTTTAAAAGGCAGAGAACTGTCTGATTTAAAAAACATACAGGAAGCTATTCTGATAATAGGAAATGAATCAAAAGGAATCAGTAAGGAATTGCTTGAACTGGCAACAGAAAAAATCACGATCACAAAAAAAGGTCATGCTGAATCTCTGAATGCTGCAGTGGCAACGGGAATTATTTTATCGCATTTAAATAGTTGACGGTTGACAGATTGCAGGAAGAAAGATGTTAGTTATTAGATGTTTGTTGATAGTAAGATTATAAAATTCGTTTTAATTGCTGTAATCGACTTTTAAAATCAGTGTAATTAAAAAATATGTCTACGGAATTCAAACCATTGGATTGGGTTAAATCAACCAACATTTATGAGGTCAATGTTAGACAATATACTCCTGAAGGAACGTTCAGTGCTTTTGCAGCACATCTCCCAAGATTGAAAGACATGGGCGTTCACACATTATGGTTGATGCCCGTTACACCCATTGCACAAAAAAATAAAAAAGGCTCGCTTGGAAGTCCGTACGCGTGCAGCAGTTATACTTCCATCAATCCTGAATTCGGAACAATGGATGATTTTAAATCGCTCGTGCAGCAATCGCATGAAATGGGATTTAAAATTATTATTGATTGGGTAGCTAATCATACCGGGTGGGATCATGAATGGACATTCAGTCATCCCGGTTATTATTTAAAAGACGCATCAACCGGTGAATTTAAAATTGCCAGCGGCATGGATGACATCATTGAACTCGATTATAATAATCCGGCATTAAGAAAAGCAATGGTCGGTGCCATGCAGTTCTGGATCAATGAATGTGATATTGATGGTTTCCGTTGCGATCTTGCTTCCTGGGTGCAACTTGATTTCTGGCTGGAAGCAAGGCCTGTGCTGGATGCTGTAAAACCTTTATTCTGGCTGGGCGAATTTGATGAACTTGATAACCCGGATTATAAACCTGTGTTTGATTGCAGTTACGCATGGAGGTGGATGCACCGGACAGAAGATTTTTACAAAGGAAAAATAAATCTTTCAACGCTGGACAATCTCCTGATCCAATATGATATTGTTGTTGAGAATTCGATGAACTTATGGTTCACTTCCAATCATGATGAGAACAGCTGGAATGGAAGTGAATATGAAAAATATGGTAATATGGCACCGGCACTTGCTGCATTCAGTTTTGTATGGAACGGTGTGCCGCTCATTTACAGCGGACAGGAAATACCCAACTTAAAGCGGCTGGATTTTTTTGATAAAGATGCGATTGACTGGAACGGTCAATATGCATTGCATGATTTTTATAAAACGCTTATTTCATTAAAAAATAATCCTGCATTGCTTGCGGCTGATGAAGCAGTTACGACCTACCGCTTACAGACGGGCAATGCATTGAATGTTCTTGCATTGCTGCGTAAGAATGCTGCAAACGAAGTGATGTCTTTTTTCAACTGGAGCAATGAAACGGTCCGTTTTGATTTCAGCGCAAAAATCATTTCAGGGAACTATAGAAATGTATTCAGCAATATCAATATGGATCTTTCAGATACAACGCAGTTTGAAATGAAGCCCTGGGAATTTTTGCTGTATGAAAATAAAAAACGTTCTGAATCCTTTTATCTATTTCAATCCTGATAATTGTCAAATACCTTAACTACTCATAATAACAATTTTAATTTCCTTCGCCTTGTTGGTAGTTTGCTTGTTTTATTCTCACATACTTATGCTGTTTTAGGACTGGACAATGATGAGCCGATCAGTATTTTATCTGGGAAATTAATGGCTGCATCCACAGTTGGATTATCTATCTTTTTTTTTATCAGTGGCTATTTCGTATCAAGAAGTGCAATGACATCAACTTTTTTTGATTTCATAAAAAAGAGAATCTGCCGGATTTATCCTGCGTTGATCTTTGTTGTACTGCTCACGGTTTTTGTGATTGGACCTTTGTGTTCGGCATATACAGCGAAACATTATTTCAGTGATAATAATACATGGAAATATCTTTATACAATAAGTGGTATCAGAATGAGGATGCAGCTGCCAGGTGTTTTTACTGAACCAGCGTTCTTTGATCACGGCGTTAATGCTTCTATCTGGACCATTTCTGTTGAAGTAATGCTGTACATTTTTCTGGCGGCCTTATTATTTTCAGGCCTGTTGAAAAATAAAAAGATCTACCGCCTTTTCTCTTTTATTGTCGCAGCAACCTGTTTCTTAACAGTGACAATATATCCTTTGCCCGGTGACAGTGCTAAATATTTTGCGCTCGCCGGTATATTCTTCATGGGGGGATTTTGCAGTACAGTTTTACTCACACAAAAAAAGGCCTTTGCAGTGGTGATCGTTTCCTGCCTGTTGTTTATCCCGCTTCAATTGTTTGCATCACAATGGATCAAGACGACTTGTATTTTATGCATCATCATCTGTATGTTTTGCTGGATGATCGGTTTTTCCAAAAAAATACATTTCCGGCTGAATAATGATATTTCCTACGGTTTGTACCTGATTGCTTTTCCATTGCAGCAGATCGTATTCAGATTAACAGGTTACCGGCAATCGGTACCACTGCATCTTTTCTTAACGTTGCTTCCGGCCATCGCGTTTGCTGTGTTGTCATGGAGATTGATTGAAAAGCCATGTATTGCTTTCGCACGGAAAAAAAATAAAAGTGCCGGACAACTGCCCGGCACTTTTAAAAAAGCGGAATAAAATGAATTATTTATCTTGTCCAATGCTCACCGTGTATTCATAGAGCCCATCATAGCCGGGATAGAACCCGCTGATATTAACTTCTTTTGAAGTACCGACTGCTTTCTTGATATCGTCTGTTGCTTTTATTTCTTTATCATTGATTTTGAGAATTACAAAACCATCTTTCATTCTTGTCTGGTCATTAAGTGCACCTTCTTTGATTTTCTTTACCGTAACACCACCCGGAACACCATAGCCCTTTGCTTTCGCAGGATCGAGTGGAGAAAAATCAGCACCCAATTGTACGAGCACATTGGATTCTTCTTCTTTTACAATATCAAAATTGCCGGAAGAATTTTTTAAAGTGGCAACTGTATTTGCATCGCTACCGTCCCTGCTGTAAACGATATTTACTTTATCACCCGGTTTCAATCTTGCGATCGCTTCCTGCAATTCGCTGCCGGTACTTACTTCCAGTCCATTCACTGTTTTGATGATATCGCCGCGTTTCAATCCTGATTCTGCAGCAGCACTTCCACTAACGAGTTCTGTGATCACGAGCCCGTCGCCTTTAAAATTAAGGCCGGATTTCTTTTTTTCATCATCACTGATATCACCACTGTTACCGGTTCTCACACCGAGGAAACCACGTTGTACGTTACCATATTTGATGATATCGTCAACAACTTTCTTTACAATGTTTACCGGTATCGCGTACGAATAGCCGCTGTAAAAACCTGTTGGTGAAAAAATGGCCGAGTTGATTCCGATCAGTCTGCCTTCAGTATTGATTAAAGCACCACCACTGTTGCCTTTATTCACCGCGGCATCTGTCTGAATATAAGATTCAACACCTGTTCCGGGCTGGCCGTTTTTATCTCTGTTCAATCCGATACTTCTTGCCTTGGCACTGATAATACCTGCAGTAACCGTTGCTTCCAGATCAAGTGGATAACCCAGTGCGAGTACCCATTGTCCGATCTTGGCTTCATCACTGTTGCCATACAATAAATAGGGAAGACCCGAAGCTTCAACTTTGATCACGGCAAGATCATAAGAAGGATCTTTACCGATCACTTTAGCCGTATAAGTTTTTTTATTGCTCAATGTAACAGTTACTTCATCCGCATCAGCTACCACGTGGTTGTTGGTCACGATATAACCATCGGCGCTGATAATAACTCCACTGCCACTGGCTCTCTGTTCAGGTATCACACCATTGCGGTTGCCATTGCCGAACAACTGGTTGAACATGTCATCACCAAAAAAATCTCCGAAAGGATTGTTTTGTTGTGTGCGTGGTAAATTATTGGTAACCTGTTTAGCGTTTGTTTTGGTTTTGATATGAACTACAGTTGGAATGGCTGCCTGTGCAGGCGCTGTAAAATCTGTGCTCGGCGGAGGATTGGTACCATCCCCATAAAAACCAGCATTCTGATAATTGGATGGAACGGTTCCTTTTTCCTGACCGGCATAAGAATTATTCTTCTGTGTAAATTTTCCGTAGCCCCAGATTACACCTACGGTAGTAAGGGCGCTGATCATCGCGGTGAATAATACCTGTTTCAATTTCATCTTTAAAGGTTTTAATTTTTTATTACTGAGGCATTAGCAAAACAACTTTTATGCCTTCGCATACAAAATAACGAAACACTGACAAAATGGATGTTACCTTCTATGCTGTTTAACAATACATTAGGAAGGTCTTCGTAGATCGTATACAAATTTATAAAACTACTTACGAAAAAAACAATTACAGGGATAATAAAAACTGCATCGTATCTATTCCGTCGGCATAGTCCATCAATGCCGGGCATTGTGTTTTACCAAATGCAATGTCTTCCTTGCTTACGATACATTGTATACGTTCGTCATCCTTCAACTTTTCCCTTACTGCATCAGCATCTTTATAAAATTCATAATTGAGCACGCTGATAGCGGAGAATGGAGACTCATTTTCTGCAAGCACGATACTGTTGTTAGTCATATAGAATCTACTGTTCATCATCTGCAGGCTCAGGTAGTAATCGAAATTATTCCTGTATTTATTGTGATCAGAAAAATATCCATACTTTTCAAATGCTTTCAGCAACGGCACAAAATCATATTCCTGCGGAACATAAATTTTGGTGACATTGCGGCAGCCGAGGCCGAAATAAAGATGGACATCATCGGCAAGTTTGTCCAGCTGTTCTGCAGTTTCATTTCCATCCAGGAGCGCAACCGAGGTACGGTTGTGCCGGATAATGGATGGATATTTTGAAAAATAATATTCAAAATATCTTGCACTGTTGTTATTGCCCGTAGCAATATATGCATCGCGGTCCTTCAACATTTCTGCAAAAGCAACCTGGTCTTTTACACGGGCATCCCAACTGATCATTTTTTCAACGATGAATTTCAGCAGCACATTATCTTTTGAAGAAAGTTTGATCGTTTGCTGATGACCGCTGATAAATACGCATAAAAAATCGTGAAAGCCAACCAGCGGAATATTGCCAGCCATAACAATACCTACATTCCTGCTGCCGATATTGTCATCAAGATGATAATGCGAAACCCATTGCTGCAGTTTTTCTTTTTGTAAAAAAGCACTACAGATATTTTTCAGCTGCAGATCAATAAACGCAGGAATGAACCAACTGTTCTGAATATATGCCTGTTGTTTTGCGGCATCTGTTTCAGCCGCATTCTCCGATAAAAAAAAGCCCAGTTTTTCCAATAATTCAATTCGTTGTTGTAATTTCATTTCCAAATATTAACTTGCATTAAAATTCAAAATTACAACAGATGGCCATAAAGATTACAGATGAATGTATTAATTGCGGAGCCTGCGAGCCCGAGTGTCCGAATAACGCGATTTATGAAGGTGGAGTTGAATGGGCAATCTCCGATGGAACGTCCGTAAAAGGTATGTACACATTGGTAGACGGGACGATTGTAGATGCTGATCAGAAGAATCCTCCGGTGGCCAATGATATTTATTACATTACGCCCAATAAATGTACTGAGTGCCAGGGTTTTCATGAAGAGCCGCAATGTGCCGCTGTTTGCCCGGTTGATTGCTGTGTGCCTGATGAAATGTATCAGGAAACAGTTGAACAGTTAATGGATAAAAAAGCTAAACTGCATATATAATTTTTTAAAGGCGTAAAAGCCTCTTACAGGCAGGTGATATTTCCTGCTGCATGGCGAGGGTATTGAAAAAATACTTTCGCCTTTTTTAAATGAACCATCTGATGAAAAGAGGACTTATTTTTATTGCAGCTTTTCTTTTGATAATGGCATCCTGCGTTTACAAAAACAAATCCGTGCTGAATAAAGAAGAAGAGCGGCAGCACATGCTCAGTGCAGACCGGGAATTTTCTGCCTTGAGTAAAACAAAAGGTATGAAGGCAGCTTTTTTAGAATATATCGACAGCAATGGTGTGTTGCTCAGGCCCGGAAGATTGCCGATAATGGGGGCCGATGCCATCGATTACCTGATTCAACAAAACGACAGTGCTTTCAGTTTCAGTTGGGAACCAAAAGATGGATTCATTGCACAGTCAGGAGAATTGGGCTATACATTCGGGGTGTATACTTTAAGAGAAACCGGTACTGACACGGCTGCAGTTAAGTCTCAGGGAACTTATGTCAGCATCTGGAAAAAGCAATCCGATGGCAAATGGAAATATGTGCTCGACAGTGGAAATGAAGGCCTTGGTGAATAACGTAAAACGTAATACGTAGAACGTAATACGTTTTTAACAAACTACTTTTAACTTTCAGGCGGCGGTTTATAACTAGTTTATATATTTGTGAATAATCATCATCCCTTAAAATAAAAATGAAGAAGAAGATTGCATTGATCACAGGAGGTTATTCCGGCGAAGCAGTTATTTCTTATAAAAGCGCCATCAGTATCAACAATAACCTTGATCATGATAAATGGGAGGTTTACACCATCGATATCAATCCCAATGGCTGGTATTATTTAAAAGCAGATGAAGAAAAATATCCGGTTGACAAAAATGATTTTTCAATTACCATCAACAATGAAAAAATTACTTTTGATGCGGTGCTGGTAGGCTTACATGGCACGCCCGGTGAAGATGGAAAATTACAGGGCTACTTTGATACACTGAACATTCCTTATACTTCCTGCGATACCGCTACTTCTGCACTTACATTTAATAAAAGATATACGGTTGCTGTGGCTGCGTTTGCAGGAATGCATGTGGCAAAATCACTGCATTTATTTAAAGACAGTGCACTTAACACAGATGAGATACTAAAGCAGCTGCAATTACCGTTGTTCGTAAAACCCAATAATGGCGGCAGCAGTCTCGGGATCAGCAAAGTGAAAGAAGCAGCTGAATTACAGGCTGCACTGGATAAAGCCTTTAAAGAAGATGACCAGGTGCTGGTGGAAGAATTTATCAAGGGAAGAGAATTTACGATCGGTGTTTTTAAAAGCAAAGGAAAGATCATAGCATTGCCCATCACCGAGATCATTTCCAAAAAAGAATTTTTTGATTTCGAAGCAAAATATGAAGGAGCCAGTGATGAGATCACACCGGCACAGGTAGAAGAAACAGTTGCAGAAAATATCAGGAACCAGTCCATCAAAGCATACACTATATTTAACTGTAAGGGAATTGTAAGAATGGATTTTATCTGCAATGAAACAGATAACGATCCTTATCTTCTGGAAATAAATACCGTACCCGGACAAAGTGATGCAAGCCTGGTACCGCAACAGGTGCGTGCAATGGGATGGACCTTGAAAGAATTTTACAGTACGTTGATCGAAGAGTGTTTTTGAGTCTGACGGTCTCCGTCTGACTTTTGTGTTGAGTGTTGTGTGTTGAGTTTATTCGATTTGTCAGAATGAACCTGAAATTGTTCGCGTAAAAATAAAAAATGTAACAGGTAATAGATAAAGTAACGAACTGAAAAAATTATCAATTATCAATTATCCATTATCAATTAATTAATTTGTTTAAGTTCATCACACATCGTCCTTTCTGGGTAAACCTGCTGGCAGCCATACTGCTGGCCTTTGTGCTCATGTACCTGTTTTTAAAAACACTGGGCTTTATTACCAAACACGGCGAATATCTTACTGTGCCTTCTGTTACAGGAAAGAATACTGAAGAAGCGATCAAATTCCTGGAAAGCAAAGGTTTTGATGTGCAGATCCAGGATTCCGTTTACACTGATACTACCAAAAATGGTATTGTATTGAAACAACTGCCCGAAGGCAATTCAACTGTAAAAGTAAACCGCACTGTTTTTCTTACGGTGAACCGTCTGATACCGCCCATGATCGATATGCCGAAACTCGAAGACATGAGTCTTTCATTTGCGCTCGATATGCTGGACAGAAATCATTTAAAATTAGGCGATACTATTTTCAAACCTTCGTTTATGAAAGGTGCGGTGATAGAACAGCAATACAACGGCAGCAAAATATTACCGGGCGCAAAAGTGCGCTGGGGCAGTAAGATAACATTGGTAGTTGGTGAAGGTACAGGTAATGAAAAGATGCCGATCCCTGAACTGGTGGGCATGACTTACGGAGAAGCAAAATCAGAACTGGAATCAATGGGCATATTGCCGATCCCTGTTCCTTATCCTCCCGGCACAGCACTGCGTGATACCAATGCAGCATACGTAATTAAACAGGGACAGGAACCATTTAATGAATTACATCAGCCACAATATATTCAGTCTGGCCAGGTGATGGACCTGTTCATTTCCAGCAGCAATGAAAATCCATTTGATACAACCAATAAACCCAATCCCGGAAGTACGATTACTAAAAAGCCGGTGACCAAACCTAAAAAAGATCCATTTTAAAATAATAATATGACTACAATTACAGTGGAAGAAGTGAAGGCACGTGTAGATGCCGGCGAAAAATTAAATCTTATTGATGTAAGAGAACCGCATGAGAATGCAGATTTCAATATCGGTGGAATATTATTGCCGCTCGGCAAAGTACAAACGATGCAGATTGACGAAATAGAAGACCTCCGCAATGAAGAAGTGATCCTGTATTGCCGCAGTGGCAACCGCAGCGGTCAGGCCGCATTGATACTCGGACAAATGGGTTTTACAAATCTTAAAAATCTTACCGGCGGAATGCTGGCATGGCAGAATACTTTTAAAGGATGAGTACACTTTTAAATTCGTTAGTCCTCAATCTTTGGAATTGATAATTGATAATTGATAATATTTTCGATGCCAGCTCCTTCCCAATTTTTGTAAATTTTTTAAGGTGAAGGAATTATCAATTATCAACTATCCATTATTAATTCAACAGAGCCTGCTACAAACGTACATTAACGCCAATCATAAAATTCCTCGGCGCCATTGGGAAATAATAATTCTCTGTGTTCACAGTCCCTCCTGAAATGTAACTGTAACTGTAACCATTCGGTTCATATTTTTTACTGAAGATATTATTGAGCTGAAGAATGACATTCGTCTCTTTAAACAACTTATTTATTTTATAACTCAATCTTACATCCTGCACAAAGAAAGGATTCAGGCTCCGCGATGTTTTGCTTGTATTGTCAAGATATTGACGGCCTACATATTTACTGATGAAACTGATTTCCGAATTTTTTAAAGGAATAAAATTGACCGTAGCACCTGCAACTGTATTGGGTGAAAATGCAATATCCGTCTTTGAATAAAAATTGGTTTGCTGCCCACCGTTATCATAGTCATCCAGGTACTCAGTAAAATTTTTTATTTTATTTTCTGAAAAAGAAATGTTCGCTGCAGCATTTATCCAGTTTGTAATCACAACACTGCCCTGCAGTTCAATGCCCATGCGGTAACTGGTTGGAATGTTGGTACGTGTATAAGCACCTACATCATTGATCTTACCGGTCAACACAAGTTGATTGTGATAATTCATGTAGAAAAAATTCGCATCCAGAGAATAATTGCTTTTCTTTTTCTGCACACCCACTTCAATATCATTCAGTAATTCCGGTTTGGGCTGTTCGTTACCGGCAGCTTCAAAATCATCGCGGTTGGGCTCATGTGTGGCCAGCGCATAAGATGCATAAGCCTGCCAGCTGTTGTATGTGTAAGTGATACCGAATTTCGGATTAAAGAATGCATAATTATTATCGATCAACAAATCGGGATTGTCTTTAAATCCATTGATGGTATAATTAATAGTTCTTAACTGAAAGTCCAGAAAGCTTTGCCAGTGCGGATTCCATTGTTCTGTCCATTTTGTGTACAATGAGAAATCTGTTTTATTGCCTTTATTATTATACCACTGATAATTTGCAGGAATACTGTTGAATACTTTTGACCAGATGATCTCACCGTAATGCAAACCATCATATTGATTCCATCCGCCACCCACAATAAACTGCGAATTATTTTTTTTGTATTGTGCAGAAAATATTCCGCCATACAGATTATTGTTAAGCCAGAGCCTTTTTACCAGGTCTGTTTTTGTAACCGTACTGCTGCCGTTATTAAAATCCGGCAATCCATAATCGGCATATTTTTGAGCGGCCCTGTATTCTTCATAATAACCTTTGCCATGTGTGATGAACAGGGCCACATTCATTTTCCAGTCGCTGTTGAACGCATGATTGTAGAACAACTGGTGATGCGTCTGGTTATAATTGTCCACTTCATTTTCATAAGGCTTATAAGGTTGATCCATTCCTGAAGGATTAAATGTACGGTCGCTGTTCAGTAAATTTTCAGGAACACCGTTCCATGCCTGGTAAGTTCTTTCTTTACCTGTAAAAAAATTAAAGCGCAATGAATTGACAGCATCGGTATATGCCGTACTCAGATAAGCAGATTTCAAATCACTGGTTGCACGGTCAATATAACCATCGCTCGTGATATTGCTCAGCCTGCCATCAATGGTAAAATGTTTACCGAGCAATCCGCTGCCGAACTGAAAATTATTTTTTATGGTATTGTAACTGCCGTAACTGTTGTTCATCGCAGCATAAAATTCTTTGTTCACTTCATTGGTACTGATATTAATCGTACCGCCGAAACTTCCTGCACCATTTGTGCTGGTACCAACACCGCGTTGCACCTGTATACTGTTGGCGGATGAAGAAAAATCGGGAAGGTCAACAAAAAAAGTACCCTGACTTTCCGCATCGTTGTAAGGAATTCCGTTTAAGGTAACATTGATGCGGCTTGCATCGGTACCGCGGATCCTGATATTGGTGTAGCCAACACCGGTTCCTGCATCAGAGTTCACCACCACTGATGCTGTTTGATTTAATAAGAACGGAAGATCCTGACCAAGATTATTTTTTTCGATGGCAGCTTTGGAAAGATTTGTTTTGGCAAAGGGGGCTTTATCTGCAGCCCTTACCGCAATTACTTCTACAGGTTGTAATAAAGCAGTGTCGTTGAATTTTTTTTCCTGCTGGGCAAAGCTGTTGATCGCGGCAGCACACAGCAATATGCTGAATAGTAGTTTTCTCATTATCATAAAATTTGTGCTGAAATCCGTGGTGGATATACAAACGAAAACTGCCAAAGATGTGCAGTTTTATTTCTCCCTTCGCAGGCATTATCCTGATCAGGTTTGTCGGGTTTGATCTCAGCCTCCCGGGCTTTCCAGTTAAATAGAAAGGCCCGGGAAGCACCCCGGAAATTCAGACGGTTAAAAGAACAGACCGCAAGATAAAATATTTTTTATGAATTGTAACAAAAGGTTCCCGCAAAGCGTAAATGAAGAAAGTATAGCCATTTTTTTAAATTCAGACGGAGAGGCGGGGAGAGCTGGTTGAAAATTGAGAACGCTGATTATTATGATCGTTATGATTTGCACTGATTACCTGGTTTCTAATATAAAACAAATCATATTCAATCGTTTTATCGTGGAAATAGATGAGTTATGATTTTGGTTAAAGAAAAGCGTTCCATTTTGATCAATTTAATAAAACATAATTGAATATTTAATTCGCAGTCTGGTTGGTAAATAATTATCTTCCCGCCTCGCCATCTTCCCGTCAAAAAAACTATTTAGCATGAAAAAAATCACGATCATATTAACCGTATTGTTGCAAAGCTGTATTTTGTTTGCGCAGGATATTGTTAACGATGCCAATGCTGAAGCAAGAACTATCAGCGGAAGTTTCAATGCAATTAAAGTATCCGGGGGCATTGAATTGTACCTTTCTCAGGGAAATGATGAAGCTGTTGCAGTAAGCGCCAGTAAGGACAAATACAAACAGGCCATCAGGACAGAAATAAAAAACAATACGCTGTTTATTTATTATAATGAAGGAAGCGGCATTCACATAAGTATGGGCAATAAATTACTGAGAGCTTATGTTTCTTTTAAATCATTGGAAAAGATAAGGGTTACCGGAGCCAGTTCAGCACAGATCTCGGGAGCGCTGAATGCAGCATCACTTGCACTGGATCTTTCCGGCGCAAGTACTTTAAAAGGATTTATTAAAACAACCAGCCTGTCGGTTGATCTCAGCGGAGCATCAGATATAAGGTTAAGCGGTGCGGTTACCAATCTTAAGATAGATGCAGGCGGAGCAAGTACTGTATCAGGTTACGAATTGAATTCAGATGTCTGCAGTATCAAAGCTACCGGAGCATCTACTGTAAATATTACGGTTAACAAAGAATTAAGTGCCCGTGCAAATGGAGCCAGCGATATCAATTACAAAGGCAATGCAGTGATCAAAGAAATGAACAACAGCGGATCTGGGAGCATCAATAAAAAAGGTTAGATAGGTTAGAAAGTTGGAAGGTTTAGCTGAAGTAAAAAGCTGGTAGGTTCTTGTTTTCATCTAAACCACCCAAACCTCCAAACATCCCAACCTCTAAGTTATTTCCCCACCGCCCAAATTAAAAACTCCGGAAACACAGCAGCCCAGTCTGAATAATCATGCCTGCCGCCTGCAGTTTCTTTATAAACGATATCGGCAGAAGAAACATTTTTAGTCTGCAGCAACGCGATCATATCTTTTGTATCATCCACCACATCAATGATCCCGTCTTTATCACGGTCGCCGTTTTCTTCAGCAGTACCTGCATAAAACCAATACTGCAGTTTGGGTCGCTTGCGCGAAGATTTGATCATTGCATATTCCAGTCTGTCGGTCTCATCATTATAAGATGGATCTTTTGCATCTTTATCCCGCAACCAGAATGATCCGGAGAACACACCCACTTTATCGACTTTGTCGCCATGGTTCCAGGCAAAATCAAATGCAGAAAGACCGCCGAGTGAACAGCCCGCAATGGTTATAGTATTAAATTTTCTGACACCTGCTTTCTTTTTGGCAAAAGCTAAAAGTTCGTCATCAATAAAGGCACTGTATTTTTCTGCATCTGCGCCGTTGTGCTGGTAATCAGGATTGCCCGCAACTCCATATTCCTGCATGCGCTTGCCGGCATGAATAGCAACGATCAGCAATGGCTGAATCAATTTCTTTTTAGAAAGGCTGTCAACAATATCTTTCACACGCAGTTTTTCAATATCCTGTCCGTCATTCAGCAGCAACAGGTTGATCGTGCTCTTGTCATCGGGCAGGGCCGTGGTAATAATCGTAAGCTTTACATGTTCCTGCAGGTGGCGGCTGTAAAGTTCATCTTCACTTTGCTTGACCCTGCTTTTGCAGGAGATCAAACCAAACAGCAGGCAGATCGTAATGAAACGGGGCATTTTCTTTTTAAGACAAATTAAGAATTAATATAAGACAAATTAAGAATTAAGAATTAATAATTCCTTTAACACGAAATTTCTTTTATTATATAAAGCAACTGTCAATGCGATTTTTTTAATTTTTTCTTTTTAATTATTGCAATTGCTTCACCTGAAAGATTAAGTATCTGCAGATAGCTGGTTATTGTTTCTTTCCGGACAGGTATAGGTCTTCCGTGGGTTTTGTTCGCTGTTTACCGAAAGAGACCCACGGAAGACTCACGGGAGGGACGAACAAAGCAATAACAAAACAGCATTGAATAGATCATCTATCAACAACCCGGAGCATCTTTTTTTTAACGAATTAATAATTAATAATTAAGAATTAATAATTCCCTCAGGATGAAAATTCTTTTCTTCATTTTAAGATGTAGAAATTCAGGAATATTTTTATGCAAAGCCTCGAAGGATAAGGAATTATCAACTATCAATTATCAACTATCAATTAATAAAGTTTGGTAGCAAGTTCATCACGCCGTATATTTGCACCGCGAAGTAGAGCAGCGGTAGCTCGTCGGGCTCATAACCCGAAGGTCGGAGGTTCGATCCCCCCCTTCGCAACTATTTTAATCTAAGCCAAATTTCTACTTATGAAACAAGTGTTCTTTGCGCTATTGATCATTATATTGGTTACTTCGTGTAAAAAAAGTAGTGACAGCTCTTTGTCCTGTAGCCTTACTGAAGCTAACATCATCGGAAATTTCAGAATTACGGGGTTAGTAAGGAGACTGAATCCTTTGAGTGAGAATATAGACTTATTTAGCTCATATCCTGCCTGCCAGAAAGATGACGTCATTCAGTTTATGGCCAATGGAACTTACAAATATATTGATGCCGGTACGCGTTGCAGTCCTTACGATTCGCAGCCGGACCCCTGGAGTATAATAGGTGCAAACCAAATGCATTTCGACGGTGAATTATTTACTGTTAAAAGCTTTGATTGCAACACATTGGTTATTTATAAAATCGATGCACCTCAAATAAATACGAATCCCGGTGCAGTTACAACGTTGACATTGTCAAAATAATAAGAAACCTAAATCATTTAAAGCCGGGCTCTTAGTCCGGCTTTTTTATATAATAAGGATATCTTCACATCATGAAAGCAGGTTTTGTAAACATATTCGGTAAACCCAATGCGGGCAAAAGCACATTGCTCAATGCGCTCATGGGAGAGAAGCTGGCTATCATTTCCAGTAAAGTGCAGACGACCCGTCACCGCATCAAGGCAATTCTTACAGATAAGGATTACCAGATCATTTTCTCAGATACGCCGGGGATCATTGAACCAAGGTATAAACTGCATGAAAAAATGATGCAGGCCGTGAAGGGTAGCCTGGAAGATGCAGACGTTGCTTTGCTTATTGCCGACATCTACGATAATACGGAAGAGAACAATACTATTTTTTCTTCACTGAAATTGAAAGTGCCGGCATTGGTATTATTAAACAAAACCGAAAAAAGCACACCTGAAGAAATAAAAAAAGTAACTGAATTCTTTCAGCAGCAGTCCTATTGTAAAGAAGTAATTGTGATCTCGGCTTTGAAAAAGAAAGGGCTTGATGTGTTGCTGCAGAAAATATTAAATTTATTACCGGAAGGACAACCTTTTTATGAAGGCGATGACCTGAGTGATCTGCCTACCAAATTTTTTGTAGGTGAACTGATCCGTGAAAAGATCTATCAATTATACCAGGACGAGATCCCGTATCATACAGCAGTAATGGTGCAGGAATTTAAAGAGAAGAGTACACTGATTAAAATAGCTGCAGAAATTATTGTGCAGCGCGATACACAGAAAGGCATCATTCTCGGCGAAGGCGGCAAGATGATCAAACAGCTTGGTACCAATGCAAGAAAAGATATCGAAGCATTTCTCGGCAGCAAAGTATTTCTTGAACTCTTTGTCAAAGTAAGACCCAAGTGGCGGGATAATGAGTTGCAGCTGAAAGAATACGGTTACTAGTTGATAATGGATAATTGATAATGGATAATTTTTTCATGTCAAAGAGTTTTATAAATATGGTAGAACTTGACGAACTAGTGACGTTATCAATTATCAACTATCAATTGTCAATTCAATTAATAATGTTGCAGACTAAATTAAAGCTTTGCTGTTCGAACATTATCAACTATCAATTATCAATTATCAATTAAAATGAGTTTTACAGTAGCAATAACCGGACGCCCCAATGTAGGCAAAAGCACTTTCTTCAACCGTATGCTGGAACAGCGTAAGGCTATCGTGGATGATGTGAGCGGTGTAACCCGCGACCGACAGTATGGTGTGGCTGAGTGGATCGGCAAGACTTTTAATGTAATTGATACCGGCGGTTTTGTTCATGGCAGCCAGGATGTGTTTGAACGCGAGATCCGTAAACAGGTATTGATCGCAGTGCAGGAAGCCAATGCCATTATTTTTATGGTGGATGCTGCAACAGGGATCACCAACCTCGATGAATCGATGGCAGAGATGCTGCGTAAAGCCACCAAGCCCGTATTTCTGGTAGTAAATAAAGTAGACAATCACGAGCGTTTACTGGAAGCATCTGAATTTTACAGTCTTGGTTTTGAAAACATATTTTTTGTCAGCAGCATGAGCGGCAGCGGCACAGGCGAATTACTGGATGCCATCGCTGAACTCATTACAGAAGATGACGAGCCACTCAACGAAGACCTGCCGAAATTTTCTATCATCGGCCAGCCCAATGTGGGCAAATCATCACTGCTGAATGCATTGGTGGGGGAGGAACGTACCATTGTAAGTGATATCGCAGGCACCACGCGTGACACGATTCATACACACTATAAATTATTCAACAAAGAATTCATACTGATCGATACCGCGGGCATCCGGAAAAAAGCAAAAGTGCATGAAGACCTGGAATTCTATTCCGTGATCCGTGCTATCAAGGCATTGGATGAAGCCGATGTCTGCCTGTTGCTGATCGATGCCACAAAAGGCGTAACGGCACAGGATCTCAGTATTTTTTCGCTGGCAGAAAAAAAAGGAAAGGGTATTGTGATACTGGTGAACAAGTGGGACCTCATGGAAAAAGAAACCAATACGGCGCGTGATTATGAAAAAGAATTAAAGAGCCGCTTTGCGCCATTCAGTGATCTTCCATTTGTATTTATATCAGCTACTGAAAAGATGAGGATACACAAAGCCATCGAACTTGCATTGGAAGTGTATGAGAACCGTAGCCGTAAGATCCCGACTTCAGAACTGAATGAGATCATACTGAAAGCCATTGAATCTTATCACCCACCGGTGGTGCGGGGCAATAGTGTAAAAATAAAATTCGTGACGCAGTTACCTACAGCAGTTCCGTCCTTTGCATTCTTCTGTAATTTCCCGGATGATATTAAAACGCCTTACCGCAATTACCTGGAAAATCAGTTGCGGGCAAGTTTCAAACTGACAGGCGTACCGGTGAGGATCTATTTCAGGAAAAAATAAAAATAATTGATAATTGATAATGGATAATTTTTTCGATCTCCTGCACATTTATTTGTTCATAACGTCTGCTGTATTTACTTAAAACTTATCACTTACAACCTATAATTTTCTCGAACCTTAAACGACTTAAACCTTAAACCTTTAAACGCCTCCGGCAAACTTTCTATCCAAAAACTTGCATATATAAGAAAAGAACCCTTTCTTTGCCCGGAAATTTAAAACTTAAAAAAACAATTACAATGAAAAAATTACTTGCGATCCTGATGGTTTCTGCATCACTTGCTGCTTGCAACAACGAATCTGATTCAAAAATGACAGACGCTGATAAAATGGCTGCTGACAGTACTGCAAAAGCAAAAGCTGCTGACAGCACTATGCAGGCTGAAAAAATGAAAATGGACACCAGCATCAACAAAATGAAAGCAACTGTTGATTCAGGTATGAACAAAATGAAAGCAACTGTAGATTCAACTACACACAAAATGAAAGAAGGTGCAGACAAAATGAAAGATGCTGCAGACAAAATGAAAAAGAACTAAGAGCCCAGGCTTTTAAAAGATATAAACCCTTCCGTTTACGGAGGGGTTTTTATTTTCTGGACCGGTTCAACATTATCAACTATCAATTATCAATTATCAAGGCGATTGTATCTGTTTCTACCGTAGAAAAAAAAAGTAAAGATAATCAGGAAGCGACTGAATTTTTCCCCGGTTCAAAAGTCCAATACAGTTTTTGGGAAGTAATGAGCTGCACAGTTCTTCCGGCTCTTATTGGATATTATTTTGAACCCATTTTAGAATTTTGTCGAAGTGTGATATTAATAGCGCGACACCTGCGATAATCGTCTTGGTAATGATGGCAAGTATTGAAAAATGAGGCAACTTTAAAATCAAAAAAAAGTCATGAAAGCAATCAATATTAAAGATAAAACTTTGTTTGAAAGTACTCCATTTAAAGGAGGATTTATTTTAAATGGCGTTGATAATGTTGCCAACCCCGAAATTGTCCTGCCTATTAATTTAGAAAAAATATATAGGTCGCTCTGTATAGAAAATAATTATATCACTAATGTTTCATCTTTTCGATTGATTGATGAAGTTGATCAAGTATGTATTGACAAAGCTGGTCAAATTTTTCTTTGTGAGGAATAGGAAATTTAATATGCACATTCGTCCCTTTTATTCGGTCGTTATACCCTTTCTCCAAATCTTGCACAAAGTCTTTAACAACTTGACCCATTTGTAGCGTCTCGTTATCAAATCCATTCAGTTCAATATAATAGTTTTTAGTGGCTTGATAACAAGCAAGAGTTGAAAAATCAACTTTGTTTTTAGGTTTATATTGACCAGCCAATAATAAATCAGCAGAAGTAAAATCATTTGCGATACCCCACTGCACTCCAATATCTACAATGTTTTCTCTAAGAAAATTTATTACTTCTTTGGGAATATTTAAAAAACCGCGAAGATCAAAATCCAAAACAACAAATTCTCCATTGGTAACTTTCATATTTTTTTTACTAAGATAATAAAATAAATATTTGCCTTTGTTCACGATTGTGAACTATTTGTTTTATATTTGCTTTATGAACGTTGAAACAAAGAATTTATTAACCATTAAAAACTACGCTTTGAAGTGGACTGTTTCGCCATCTTACATCTACCGATTAGTGAGAGATCGACAGATTATAGCGGTAGAAATAGACGGCGTTCAATTCATAGATATAACGAAATATTCAAAATCACCGAAAGCGATTTAATTTTTTTTGCCCATACAGTTCACGATTGTGAACAATAAAATAATAGATATGCAATTCAAAAACTTTCACGAAGCATCAAAATATTTCAGCAACGAAGATGTGTGCCGCGATGAACTGGCAAAACTGCGCTGGAAAGATGGTATTGTAGTTTGTCCAAAGTGCGGAACTGCCGGGGCTTACACCTATGCAAATTGCATTTGGTATAAATGTAAATCCGTTACCTGTAAAAGCCGTTTTAGCGTTACTGTGGGAACGTTTTGTGAAAATACTAAGTTGCCTTTATCAAAATGGTTCATGGGTATATGGCTTATCTCTGCACACAAAAAAGGTATCAGTTCATGCCAGCTTTCCAGGGATTTGGGAATAGGTCGCAAAGCTGCGTGGTTCATGCTGCACCGCATCCGTGAAATGCTGCGTACTGGCTTAACAAAGAAGATGGAAGGAATTTCCGAAGCAGATGAAATGTACGTCGGTGGCTCTATTTCTAATAAACATATTTCAGTAAGAAAAAAGTATGCTGAAAGCGGTAATAACTGGCAGGAAAATAAATCACTTGTTTTAGGATTAATACAAAGAGAAGGTGAAGCAATGGCTGTAGTTGTTGAAGGTGATGCTTATTCTCAAATCGTAACAACAATCAAAGATAATGTAAAGCCAAACTCTCATGTAATGACAGATACACACGCTTATTACAGCCCGTTATCTGCCGACTTTACACATTCAACCGTTAACCATTCAGCAAATGAATTTATACGCGGCAATGCCTATACAAATACAATTGAAGGAATGTTCAGCCACTTTAAACGTTCCATTTATGGCATCTACCACCAGATCAGCAAGAAGCACACACAACGTTATCTTGACGAATTTATAATGCGCTGGAACAGTCGCAAAATCAGCGATACAGAAAGATTTAAACTTGCCTTCAATACAATGGAAAGAAGGCTTACATACAATATGCTGATCGCTGAAAAAGAAGTGCCGGAAGTTGTAATAATTGAACGTGCTCCAAGTCCTCGCCATGATTATCTAAGAAAAGCAATCCTGCAATTATCAGGAGATGAAGTTGTAGGCACATATCCATCATTAAAAGCAGCCAAAAGAGCAACAGGCATTCCAGATACAAATATCTCAATGGTACTCAAAGGCAAGAGAAAGTCCGCTGGTGGCTTTAAATGGGTTTATGCTTAACTTAGCCGCCTATGCCAAAGACAGCTAAAAAATCAACAACAACAAAAGTTGTAAAAAAGCCACGTAAAGAAATCATTCTGAAAACGGATAAGTCCTTTGATGAACTTATTGGAATGCTTGCAAACACATCTAAGAATACCGCTGGTAAAAAATAATAAAAAATGACAGAGGAACAGGTTGATTTTTTATTGCAAGATGCTGTAGATATGGCTTTTGACGGATATGGAAACATTCATTTGATATTCCCGAACGAACATGAAGCTGCATCTGCATTCAGAATGGTTAATGATTTTTTTAAACAAGAGCAAGTATTTTTAAATCTTGTCATTAATGCGAATGGCCTAACGCTTATAATACACGATACTGAAAGATTTGTAAAAACGACATCCGTGAATTTTGATAAAAATAATTTAGAAGATCAATTTGTAAAACGCAGTCCTAATTTGAGAATAAAGCTATTCATGTTAAGTGTTATATATCCCGGCGTTAACAAATCTTTTTTAAACATGGAGCCAATTATAGCACAACAGAATGAACAGTTAAATATTGCTGAGTGTAAGATCATCCCGTTTACTCCATAATACGTGCCCTTTAGGATTTGGCTTAAAATAATACTTTTCATTATAAAAAACCAAATCTCCTACTAAATATTCCGCGTTATTAAATTCTTTTTCGTCTCCGAAAACAACAATAGCATCTTTTAAATACTTAGCGCAATCAGCCGCACTCATTTTTTTTTGTGCCGTTCTTTGCAAAATTGTGTTTCATCCGTCTGTATCTCCTTAGCTTTGTTGTCTAAAACTTCTAAACGTATGCTCCTCAGTACTAAGGGTATTGTTAGATGTGAGAACCATTATCAACTATCAATTATCAATTATCAACTATCAATTATCAAACTATCAATTGTTTTTATACGTTTCAAATAACGAAAAACATCAATGGATGCTGTATAAAATAATATTAAAATAACCATTGCTTTTTTTGGCAGGAGAAAATATAGACTTACTTTCACAATCCTTTCCAATCCTCCAAAAATCAATTAACCATTAATAGAACCTTGTACATTTTTCCGGCAGGATAAATGAATAAGAATTTGTATGAATAAACAACCATTAACACTATCAACCGCGTATGATTAAAATATACACTGCACTTATACATATTGATTGTTGCCAAACTCCTTAACATAGGCAGCAATCCTGCGCTGAATCATCTGTCAGCAAACATGCACATTTATTTTCTACAACCAAAACAAAATAAAAACACATGAACAAGAATCTACACACTAAAATTTTAATGCCCATGCTTTTGCTGATAGCAATGGCAGGAGGGATGACTCAAGCGAAAGCACAGTTTAGCATTGCTGCTGCCGCAACAAACTATTCGCAGGATTTTAATACACTCACCACGGGCACATGGACAGACAATACAACCCTTTCTGGTTGGTATGCTAAAACAGATGCCACTGCATCAATAACTACCTATGGAGCGAATACTGGTAGTACTACAACTGCAGGTTTATATGCATTCGGCGTTGCAGGAACTAACCCACTAACGGATAGAGCACTTGGATTTGCACCATCCAATGCTTTTACAGGGGCTTCAGCAGTTGGAAAAGGTTATATAGGTTGGCGTTTAAAAAATAATACAGGATCAACTATTTCATCAATTACAGTAACCTGGACAGGGGAACAGTGGAGAAGGGACAATGCTGCAGGTCAATCATTGGTATTATCTTATCAACAGGCAGCTACTGTAACTAACCTCACAGCTGGTACGTGGACTGCTGCAGGTTCAACATTTACTTCACCCCAACTTAGTGCAACTGCTTTGGCGTTAGATGGAAATGCTCCAGCAAATCGTACTGCGGCAATAAGCGTAACAATTACTGTCACAATTCTGGCAGGTGAAGAGATAATGTTACGTTGGGAAGACTTGAATGATTCTGGTAATGATCATCTGATGGCTATTGACGATATCAGTATTACGGCGGTAGCTGCTGTTGCAGCCGGAACATCCACTATTACAGCCGGTGCTGCTGCAGAACCCGCAACCATTTCTTCTTTAACCACTACACAGGGAGTGGCTTCTCTTAATTTTGATTTCATGGTAACGGACGATGGCGCTACTCCTGCAACTGACGCAGTTGCTACACAGATCTCTCAGCTTGTTTTAACAGCGGGCACCGGAAACACAGTAGCCAACTGGACCAATGCCATTGCAGGGGTTGAACTGAATGACGGAACCAATAGTACAACCACTGCAACCATCGGAACCAGCTCAATTACTTTTGCAGCATTACCCAATGCAGTTGGTAACCTTGGTTATATCGCCGATGATGCTGTCAAAACATATACATTAAAAGTATGGCTCAAAAATCCTTTGGGCGCACTTGCTACAACCATTGACGGACAGAAATTTGTTTTTGATATTCAGAACTCAGGCGTTACACTTGCCGGTGGCAGCAGTCAATTAGCTGCTTCGCAGGATATCAATTCCGGTTCGGGAAATAATGTAGTGGATGTAACAGCAACAGCGCTGGCATTTATTCAGCAACCTACTTCTCCTACAGGACTCAATGTTCCAATGACCCCGGCTGTTACTGTTGCTGCACAGGATGCTAACGGTAACCGTGACCTGGACTTTGTTGCTTCAGTAAGAATCACTTCATCAGGAACATTGACCGGAGCGCCGGTTGATGTGGCTGCAGTTGCAGGTCTTGCAACATTTACGGGGCTTACACATACAGCTGCAGGAACCGGACTAACGTTAACCGCAGTGCGCACAGCTACACTTGATTTTAGTGTAGTGAGCAATCCATTCGATATTATTATACCTTCCAATACAACGGATTATTTCCGTTCGAAAACAACAGGTAACTGGGGAAGTCCCACTACCTGGGAAAGTTCAGCAGACAATGCTTCATGGCATGATGCAACACTGGCACCGGATTCAACAGCTAATACAATTAATATTTTATCCGGACATAACGTAACAGTAGCTGCTGCTGCCAATGGTGATCAGATCATTGTGAACGGCAGTGGTATACTTACTTTGTCAGCAACATTTACGTTGGCTAACGGAGCAGGTGATGACCTAACGGTAATGGCCAATGGTACTGTTGTGAATACAGCAGGAACACATGTATTTAACGGAACAGGAAATTTTGCGGCATTGAGTTTATACCAGCATGCAAGAAACGGGGGAGCTTTTCCTACCGCTATATGGGATGCCAATTCAACTGCAGAAGTAACAGGAGGAACAACTGCAGCACCTACCAATATTTCGCAGGCGCTTGGCAACTTTACCTGGAATAGCGTTACAACAACAACAGTTAACCTGGTAGGAACGCTTACAACTGTGAATGGTAATTTCCGGGTACAGAACAGCGGCACTGCGGCATTGCGTCTTACAGGTACTGCAGATCTTGCACTAACGGTGGGCGGTAACTTCATTGTAGAAGATGATATTGACATTGATAACAGCGCGACAGGCGCGACACTGATCAGCATTGCTGGTAATTTTTCACAGACAGGCGGCGTTTTTCAAAGTTCTGGAGATGTTGCAACGATTAATATGACGGGTTTCGCAAAAACTTTTAACCAGGCGGGTGGTACATTTACAAATACCAATCTGAACTGGGCAATTGTAAGTGGTTCATCGATAACGCTGGCAAGTAATTTACCCATTGCTACAGGACGCACTCTGGCAATTGACGGACTATTCACTACAGGAGTTAACTCAGTTACAGGAGCGGGGAGCGCCTCAGTAAGTCCTGTAGGTAATTTACGTATAGGGTCACTTAATACAACAGATGCTGTAAGCGATAATTTTCAATTAACCGGTGGGCTGACATTAGCATCAGGTTCAAACGTATTTTTCAATGGATCTTCGGCCCAGTTTATGGGTGCGAGAACTTTCTCTAATCTTTCCATCAGCAATCCGGCCGGTGTAACACTTACAGGAGCAGTTACGGCAACAGGTTCTGTTGTACTGAGCAATGGGAATCTGACACTTGGAGCAAATAATCTTACAACGGCCTTTACAACCGGCGGGGCAACAGGATATGTGGTTACCGATGGTATTGGTGTATTAACGATTAAATCAATAGGAGCCGCTACTGTGTTTCCTGTGGGTGCTACTGCTTCGTCTTTCACTCCTGCAACCATTAATAATATTGCAGGTACTCCGGATGATTTCAGTGTAAGTGTAGCGGTAGGAACGCCATGTAATGCAGTGCCGTTGGCCAGCGTAAACAGGGTATGGACGATTACAGAATTGGTTTTGGGAGGCAGCAATGCTAGCATTGACCTGGAATGGAATGCAACAGATGAGAATGCTGCATTCAACAGAAATCTTTGTTCTGCAGTACATTGTTCAGGCGGTTCCGTTGATCAGAACGGTCCTGTCGGTGCAGCAGCAGGATCGGGTCCTTACAGACAAACTGTTACTGGAATTACGGCATTCTCACCCTTTGGTGTAACCAGTGATCCAACTGTATTACCGGTAACTGTAGAATATTTCCGTGGTGCTAAACAGAACGGCAGTCATCTGCTCGACTGGAAAGTAAGTTGTACCAACACACCCAGTGCAACATTGATTGTAGAAAGAAGCAGCAATGGCAGAAGCTTCAGCAGTATTTATAACATCAATGCAACAGCACTCCGTTGTCAGCAGCCATTCAGTTATTCAGATGCATCACCGGTAGCCGGTATCAATTACTACCGTTTGAAAATGGTAGATGCAGATGGCAAAATAAGTTACAGCAGTATTATTGCATTGCTGAACAGCAGCAAAGGATTTGAAATAGTAGGCATGCTGCCAAACCCTGTAACAGCGGGTGGTGCAGCCATACTGAATCTTACCAGTGCAGAAAAAATAAATGTGCAGGTAGTGGTAACCGATATTGCCGGAAGAAAGCTGGTATCGTCAAACGAATCACTGACAGCAGGCAGCAATCAGTTAGCCCTTAATCTGAATAAACTGGCAGCAGGTACATACCAGGTAACAGTATATCAGAATGACGGAGCGGCAAAGACCATCCGGTTTGTGAAACAGTAACTTAAGTAGAAAGGGTAGTACATCAACTATCAGACATAACAATAAAACAGGAAGGCAGCTCAATTGAGTTGCCTTCCTGTTTTTGTTTATCTATGGAATTCATCCCCACATACGGAGAATTCATTGCTGCATACGGGGAATTTATCATTGCATTCGTGGAATTCATCTTTGCATGCGGGGGATTCAGCATTGCATGCGGCGAATTCATCATTGTATTTATAGTATTCAGGGCCGTATATGGCGAATCTGTAATTGCATCCGGGGAATCTACGATTGTATTTATGGAATTCAGTATTGCAGGAAGGGAATCAGAAATAAAATTCTTAATCCTTAATTAATGCTTAACGCTCAATGTTCAACACCCAACACCCAACAACAAACAATAAACAATAAACAACAAACAACAAACAACAAACACTTTCCTCATCAAAAGTCCCCCCGACCCACATACTCAAAAAATAACCGCAGAAAAGCCAATGTATTTTTTTGACATTGGAATAAATCGGTTATATTTACTTTTTCGAATCCAAACTTTCTTCGCTTAGACCAACAATAACTGCTGATCCACTTAATTTAACTGAGCATTTAACGCATGCGTCTTATTGCCTTACGAGGCATGAGGATGTTTGTCCCTATACCATCATAATAAAAAACTAAAGCATGAAGAAAATTCTCTCCAAAATTCTGGCGCTTGGTACTTTTGTACTCGCTACGGCAGCAGTATCCGCACAGGTAACAACCAACAGCGGATCAGGTCTGGCAGCTTCTTATCCTGATCTTGCATCAGCGATCACGGCATTGAATGCGGCTACGATCAGCAGTCCGGTTACCATTACTCTTGCAGGAAATGAAACAGCACCGGCTGGAGGTTACGCCATTACAGCAAGTGGTACCAGCACCAATACAATTATTATCAGCGGCAGTGGCGGCAGTATCATCACCTCGAATGCCGGGCTCACAGCGGGATCGTTGAATGATGGTATTTTTAAATTGATTGGAGCTGATTATGTTACCATTCAGAATTTTACAATGCAGGAAAACGCAGCAAATACTGTGGTAGCCGCAGCCACCAATAATATGACAGAGTGGGGTGTGGCTCTATTGTATGCATCCACAACCAATGGTTCTCAGAACAATACCATTCAGAATAATACAATTACACTGAATCGGACTTATCTGAACAGTTTTGGTATTTACAGTAATTCACGTCATAGTGCAATAGCTGTAACTACGCTGGCGGAAGTAACATCTGCTGCCGGGTCCAACAGCAACAACAAATTTTACGGTAATACTATTACCAATGTCAATTTGGGTATTTCATTAGTTGGCGCAGGTACAACAATTGCAGCTATTGACAATGGAAATGATATAGGTGGTTCTGCAAACAGTACTGGTAATATAATATCTAACTGGGGTAATGGACCGGTTGCATCTTCTTTTATATCTGTTACAACAAGTCCATTTTGTATTTTCAGTACCATGCAGATCAATGACAACATTTCTTACAATACTTTAACCAGTGCAGCCTTAACTACTGCTGTTTCAATGTTCGGTATTGTGAAAGCATACACTGTTGCTCAGCCTGTCGGAACTATTACTACTTCTATTAATAACAACACAGTTACGATTACCAACAACACAACCGGCACGACTGTAGGTTCTGTTTTTCCAATTAATAATCAGGGGCTAACACCATTACTTTCTACTGCAACAGTCAATATCAATAACAATACTATACAAAACTGTATTTTAGGTGGAACCACCGCAACAACTGCGGGTATAACCTGTATTGGTAATTCATCAGTTCCGGGTATATTAAATATGAATGGTAACAACATTATAAATAATTCTATTACTGCGACTACTTCTACGACTGGTATTGTTGCATGTGTTACCAATTCTGGTGCTGTTACAACCGCAAACATGAATAACAATATTATTCGTGGTCTATCCAGCACAGCAGCCTCTGGCCAGATACAAGGCATGGTTAATAGCGGCGCTGTTATTACAGCTCTGAATATTAATAGTAACCAGTTGGGCAATACATCAGGTGGATTTTTTACTGGTCCTGTAGCAACCAGTGGTGGGCTGTTTGCCATCGTTACTTCGGGTGGAGCTGCTACCTGTACAACGTCTATAACAGGTAATGATATAAGAGGTATTACGTACAGTGTCGCATCCAGTGCTGGTCAAGCATATATTCAAAACACTGCTGCAAGCTTGTCGCAGAATATCAGCAACAACACATTCACTAATCTTACAGTGAACACGACAGGTTCTGCAACTTTTATCTCGAATAGTATTCAGCTTCCGGCTGGTGGATCACAAACAATAAATAATAACAGTATTGTTACCGGCTTCAGCAAAACAGGAGCTGGCGGTACTGTTCAGGTTTATCTGGCCTCTGCATCACCAAGTTCACCAACAGGTTCTACGCACATTGCTACCGGTAATAACTTTTCTAATATCACGGTAACCGGCGCAACGGGACTGGTGGGTTGGTCTAATCTGGAAGGCGCTCCAGGCCCAACGAAAACTATTTCAAATAATACTTTCACTAACTGGACCGGTGGCTCGAGCGCAATAACTGTAATTACTACACAGTGGTCTGGCGGTACTTCGGCTATCTCAAATAACATTATTAATAATATAACGGGTACTGGCAGTATAACGGGTATCAATAGACAAAGTAGTGGTGGTACTGCAAATGAAACTATCTCTGGCAACACAATTACAGGCTTGGTTTCAACAGGTACCGGTGGTACTGTCATTGGAATCAATGGAGGAGCAAGTGGTATTCCTACACACAATATTAATGGAAATACAATTTCCGGATTATCTTCTACCGGAACCAGCTCAGCTGTTACAGGTATTTTAATCAGTTCAGGAACAACTGCTAATATTTTCCGTAATAACATTTATAATATCAGCAGCAGCGGTGCAACACCTACCGTTACTGGTATCACCAGCTCAGGTGCTACTACAACTAATATTTACAATAACTTTGTCAGCAATCTTACTGCACCATCGGGTAATGCAAATCAGGTGATTGCCGGTATCAATATTTCAGGTGGTACAGCTGCCAATGTTCTTTACAATACAGTTTATCTGGGAAGCGCCGGCGTATTAACAGGTGGCGCAGCCTTTGGAGGAGCTGGCTTATATATCAGTTCAACTTCACCGACGGTTGTCAGCAGAAATAATATTTTCAATGTTAAAGCAACAGGTGCAACCGGTTATTTTGCAGCAATGAAGCGTACTTCAGGAACTGCTGGTACCAAACCTGCAAACCTGACTGCTTCTAATAATATTTATAACGCGCCATATATTTACGGAGAAGGCACAACTTTGGCAACCGCTACCAACGTTTATTATATTGCTGGTGGTACCGCAGGTACAGCAGATCCTGCTTTCAACAGCGCTTGCGGTCTTTACAAAGTATTTATGGCGGAAAACGGTACATTCAGTGAAGACAATCTCACTGCAGGTGCAGGCAATACGTTTGCACCAGCAGGCGCAACCTATGCTGAAAGCAATGCGGCCCCAACTACACCAGTAGTTACCGATGATTACAATGGTGTAACAAGAGCAGCTACGCCTGATGAGGGAGCACTTGAATTTGCAGGTATTGCAACTGATGCAACTGGTCCTTCTATCACTTATACTGCTTTACTAAATACCGTTTGTTTATCGGGGCCAGTATTATCGGCAACAATTACCGATGTATCTGGTGTAAATGTTAGTGCAGGTCTTGCTCCACGTGTTTATTATCGTAAAGGTGGTGCAACTGCAGAAGCAGATGTATTTGGCAACTATCCTACAGATAATAATTCAACATTCAACGGCTGGAAATATGTAGAGGCTACAGGTACTGCGCCTAATTTCAGTTTTGCAATTGATTACAGCAAACTCACGAGTCCTGTTGCCTTAGGTGACAGCATCGTTTATTTTGTGATCGCGCAGGATCTTGCGGCAACGCCAAACGTGAGTAAAAATGTAATTACGTTCAATTCAGGTTTCTGCCCAACTTCTGTAAACATTCCGAATACAGGGGCTGCACCAACAAGTAATCCAGCCAATTATAAAATCGTCTCTCCGGTAACTACTCAACCTTCAACTGCAAATGCAGCTGCAGCTACCGCAAATAATCAGGTCATCCGAGTTGATCTGCCAGCTGCAGGCTGTGGTAATATTACCCAAATCGTTTTCAATACAAACGGAACAACCAATACTGCCGATCTCGCGAAGGCACGTGTGTATTATACCACCAGTACTACTTTCAGCACTGCAATACAATTTGGTACCGATGTGATCAGTCCATCTGGTGTACTTACTTTCAATGGAACTGTTACACCGTCCACGACGCTGAACAATTATTTCTGGCTCGTTTATGATATTAGCTGTTCAGCACCTTCAGCGCCATCAAATGTGATCGACGCTGAATTTACAAACCTGACACTCGGTGGTACTCCCTTGACCGCTGCTATAATTAATCCAACAGGAACCAGGACAATTGTTGCTTCTATAGCGGGCGATAATGTTACAAATGCAATTGCAGCAACTGGTAATACTATGATGGGTTATTCAAACATAGGTGCAGGTCTGGATGCAGGAGAACCTTCTCCTATATTGGCAGCCAGTATGGGTGCCATTAACTCCGGTACTTTTATCCATTCAAATTATGCATGGGGAACAGCCGCGGATAATACGGTGTGGTTTAAATTTACAGCCACGGGCAGTGGAAATTACATTATCAGGAACAAAACCGTAGATGGCCAAATCGCAGTGTGGGATCTTCCTAATATGACATCAGGTTGTGGCGCAACACCCAACTGGACGGGTGCAAGATTACTGAATGCTAATGAAGATAATAGTGCTATCAGTGGAAGTGTTAGTCAGGCTGTTGTAAGAACAAGATTAACGCCAGGCAATACTTATTATATACAGGTAGATCAATACTCTACTTCTACTTCGGCAGATAGTCTTATTATCGAAGACATGGCACTTGCTCCATACAGCGCTGCCAATAACGGTTTGGGAAATTATCACAACCCAACTGCAGCGGATATGAGATTTGCTTCTTATGAGGTGAACGGAGCTGATGGCTGGACCTATTATTACAATAAAACAACAGCAGTTGCGCTTACAGACGTAGCAAGTGATAAAATAATTGCTGCAGTGAAATGGGGCAATACACCAAATTATTATTATGGAGGCACTTACCTGCCAGGTACAGAAATGGTCAATCATTTAAAGAGAGATGCGACAAGCACTACCGCTCCCTCTACAACAGGTGTACTTTCTTCCGCCGATTCCATCATTGTCTGGAGCGGAAGAAACAATGCAGCAGCAGCATCTGCAGATCTTAAGCCTACGGCTCCTTATGTAAATGCAGCTTCAGCTCATTGGTGGATGATGAATAAGTTCTGGAGTCTTATTCCGGCTAAACAGCCAACAACACCCGTTGATGTAAGAACTTTTTATAGTGATGCAGATTTCACAGCACTTCAGGCAGCCGTAACCACTGGTGGCGGAGTATTGGTGGCTCACACTGATATGAGATTTATCAAGGCAACGAAAAGTGCATCGACCCATTATACCAATGCTGAACTTGATCCTGCATTAGGGCACGCGACACTGGCTGTTGGAACAGTAACAGATCTTCCATGGATCAATACAGATGCTGTAGAAACAGGTATTAATCAGTCACAGTTTACCGTGAGTACTTTCTCAGGTGGCGGTGGAGGATCAACAGGCTTACCTGCACAGAGCCCTGTACCGGTTACGTTGATGAGTTTTACAGCACAACGTACAGGTAAAGTAAATGTCATCGACTGGAGCACATCGCAGGAACTGAACAGCAATTATTTTGCATTGGAACGCAGCAGCGATGGCCGCAACTTTACGACTATTGCGCAGGTAGCAGCAGCAGGATATAGTGCCATAACACGTTTGTATTCTTACATCGATAACAATCCTGTAATCGGTACCAATTATTATCGCTTACGCATTGTTGATAAAGACAACAGCAGTAAATACAGCTGGGTACGCACTGTGCGCAATGAAGGTGTTGCAGATGTAGCGCTTTATCCTAATCCTGTACACGATGTACTAACAGTCAGCATCAGTGCTGATAAAGCAAATAACGGAAACCTGATTATTACAGATATCAACGGTAAACTGGTATACAGCAAATCTATCAGCCTGGTGCAGGGAAATAATAATCTCCCTGTGAACTTAAGCAATGTTGCTGCAGGCGCTTATATCATTAAAGTGCAGTTGAGTGATGATGTGGTGGTAAAGAAATTTAATAAACTGTAAATAGATTGACATATGATTAAGACTGTCTCCAGAAAGAGACAGTCTTAATCATTTTTAACAGGTATAATCATTTTTATAAACCCGGTTCGAAATATTCTAAATTAAAATTTAAAAGCATGAAGAAAAAATTTACGATTATCATTGCGCTCTTTTGTTTATTGAGTACAACATTTGTACAGGCGCAGGTTACAACAAACAGCGGATCAGGACTTGCGGCAACTTATCCAAGCCTCAGTGCTGCGGTCACGGCCTTAAATGCAGCAACCATAACAAGTCCTGTTACCATTACTCTTGCAGGAAATGAAACAGCACCTGCGGGTGGTTATGCTATTACAGCTTCAGGCACTGCTGTCAATACGATCATTATTCAGGGTAATGCCAGTACTATTACTGCATCAGCCGCACAGGTTGTTGGTAATCTCAACGATGCAATTTTCAAGATCATCGGCGGTGATTATATTACCATCAAAAGTTTTGGCATGCAGGAGAATGCTGCCAATACCGTTACAGTAGCAGCCACTAATAACATGACAGAATGGGGTGTTGCATTATTATACACATCTGCAACAGATGGTGCGCAGAACAACAGCATCCTTAATAATACAATTTCACTCAACCGTACTTATCAAAACAGTTTTGGGATATACAGTAACGTACGGCATACAGCACTTGATCCTATAACAATTGCCGATATTACTGCTGCCAGCGGTTCGAACAGTGGTAACAAAGTATATAGCAACAGCATCAGCAATGTAAACTTTGCGATTGTATTTATTGGTTGCGGTTCTACTACTTCGGGATTGATGGACAATGGAAATGATATTGGCGGTAGTTCAGCAGCAACAGGTAATACCATTACCAATTCCGGCGGTATTGGTGTGGCACCTTCTGCTTATGTAGCGCTTACTGGCAACAACTACCTGATCTTTGATAATAATCAGTACAACGATAATATTTCTTATAATAATATCAGCAGTGCATCGGGTACCACTACTACCATCACGATGGGAGGGATCCTTAAAAATTATTCTACCGGCACAACAGCCCAGCCAACAGGTACGATCACTACCAATATCAATAACAATACAGTGACTATTATCAACAGTACTACGACGGGTGGTATTGTTGCGATCAACAACCAGGGACTTTCACCTGCACTTAGTACTGCTACAGTAAACATGAATAATAACTCGGTGCTTAATTGCGCCATAATAGGTGCATTGGCGACAAGTGCTGGTCTTACGGCTATTCAAAATCTTTCTGCACCAGGAATTCTGAATATGAACAGTAATATCATCACCGGCAATACATCAACCTCTGCTACTACCGGTGGATTTACCGGCATATTAAACCAGGGTGCTGTGGTAACCACAAACAGTATCAGCAATAACCAACTTGGTAATGCAAGTGCCAGTGTTGTTGTTTTCAGTGGTGTCAGCAGTGGGTTAATATCACTTATTAATACCAGCGGTGTTTCTGCCACCTGTGCGCTTACTATCAATGGAAATAACTTCCAGGCAACGCCGCATACTGTAGCTACAACAGGTAATTTCCAGTGCATCGTTTCTTCCGGGGCTGTATTATCAGAAACAATTAATAATAATAATTTCAACAATATTACTGTTAACACAAGTGCACAAGGCCTTGGCTTTCTGATTGCAGCTACTAATAGTACACCCACAGTAAATGTGACAGGTAATTTTATAACCACTCAGTACAGCAACATAAATACCATTGGATCCAGCAATTATATAGCGATTATCGCAAACAGTGGAGCTGCTGCTTCAGGTACTTCAACTATATCCAACAATACGCTCAGTAATATCAGCTTTAAAACTACTACCAGTCTGGGTGCTGTCATTTACTGGATTAATGGAAATGTGGCCTCATCAACACATAATATTACTGTAACCGGTAACAACATTTCCAATATTGTCAATAATGGTACAGCAACGACTTCTTCATTGTATGTTTTGGCTGTAGGGCTTGGCAATGTTAATACGATCTCCAACAACAACATTTCCAATATAACCGGCAATGCGCAAACAATAGGCTTGCTCACCAACTCAGCCAGTCTTAATGCAACGGGGGTATTTAATGTATTCAGTAATACAGTTTCTAATGTATCATCATCTGCCACAGTATCACAGGCACAAGGGATGCAATGCGCAGCGGGACCAGGTCAGAATATTTATAAAAACAAAATATATGATATCAATATGACCGGAACAGGAACCGTTATTGGTATTATCCAATCCAACACGACTGTTGGGGCAACCTGTAATCTTTACAATAATATAGTAGGTAGAATATACGCTACTTCAACAAGTGCGGCCAACTCAGGTTTTGGCGTATCTGGATTATTGTTAAGTTCCACTGTAGCAAATACCACGAATGTCTATTACAACACAGTAAATCTGGATGGAAATGCTGCGGGTAATTCATATAATGTTTTGATGAACAGTACTGTGCCCACTTTCAATCTGAGAAATAATATTTTTATTAATAACGCGGTTCCAACAGGCGGATTTGCCCAAATGGTTTATTATAGGGGAGGTGCAGTAGGTGCTACTTATGCCGTCACATCCAATAACAACATTTTGTATGCAGGTACACCTGGTCCTCTTAATCTGATCTATGCCGAAGGTAGTACTCCAGGAACATTCACTACTCAAATTCAGACGCTTGCTGCCTTCCAAACATATGTAGGCCCAACACGCGAAGCACAAAGTAAAACTGAGAACACTGCTTTCTGGAATACAACAACAGGATCATCTCCGGTTTTTCTTCATGTAAATGCGTCTGTTCCTTCTGTTGCTGACAATGGTGCAGTAAATATCGCTGGCTTCACTGATGATTTTGATGGCGTTATCCGCCAGGGAAATCCCGGTTATGCAGGTAGCGGTTCAGCACCGGATATCGGAGCGACTGAATTTGACTTTGGTACCATTCCTGTTAACCTGATGACTTTTACAGCTCAGCGCACAGGTAATGTAAACCTGATCAACTGGAGCACCGCACAGGAAATTAACAGTAAATATTTTGTAATTGAAAGAAGTAATGACGGTAATAATTTCAGCAGCATTGTGCAAGTGAATGCTACCGGAAACAGTGCCACAGCAACTTCTTATTCTTATGTTGATAATCATCCTGTGATCGGTACCAACTACTACCGCTTACGCATGGTTGATAAAGACAACAGCAGCAAATACAGCTGGATTCGTACTGTACGCAATGAAGGTATTGCCGATGTTGCGGTTTATCCAAATCCTGTAAAAGATGTACTGAACGTAAGTATCAGTGCAGATAAAGCAGGCAAAGGAAGTATGATGATCACTGACATCAATGGTAAACTCATTTACAGTAATTCAATTTCAGTTGCGCAGGGAAATAACAATCTTCCTGTCAATTTAAATAAAGTTGCTGCAGGTGCTTATATCATCAAAGTACAGTTGAACGATGATGTGGTAGTGAAGAAATTTAATAAACTATAAGGTCAACAGATCTTCAATTAATACAAGAGGCTGCTCATTTGGGCAGCCTCTTTTCGTTTAAGTCATTGAAGTCGTTGAAGTCGTTGAAGTCGTTGAAGTCGTTGAAGTCGTTGAAGTCGTTGAAAGTTAATAGAGATCGCAAGTTATAAAAAACCTTAAACCTTAAGCCTTAAACTTTAAACCTTAAACCATTGAACCTTTGAGCTCGTACATCACTGACCGGCTGAACCTGCTTATGTTGCTGATGCACCCTTCTTTTCAAGACAAAATATAAAATAGTGCAGATTAATAAAATGGTCATGATCGCCAAATAGATCCATGGTTGATCTTTCAGCTTTCTTTTTTCTTTGCGTTGTTTTTTTAATGCCAGTTGTTTCTGAAGATTATAATTCAACTGTTCTGCATAAGCTTCAATGTTAGCAGTATTGCTGATCTGCTGCAATCCTTCTACAGCATCATTGATGAATTCATCATCTGCCATCATTTTCTCAATGTCATGCGCTTCCTCCTTCGACAACTGTTTACTGAGATAATCCATCAGTTGCTGGTTGTCAATATCCTTATTGCTGTTACTTAATATGTCTTTAAGGTCTTCACTCATTTTCCTGCATCCGTTCGATTAATATTTTTAATTTTCTTTTCCCGTTCTGAATATGACTTTTTACCTGCATCATGGAAAAGCCAGTACTATCTGTAATATCCTGGTAACTTTTCTTTTCAAGATAGAATAAAGTTACGCAACGCTGCTGTTCTGCATTCAGTTGTTGAAGTGCGGTGGCCATATTGGTAAGCGTCCTGTCTTTTTGAATATGATATTTCAGCGCTTCCGTTTCATCCGGTGCAGACATAACGCGTTCATTGATCTCGGTAGTATATTTAGATTTACCCCTCAGTTTCATCAGGCAATGGTTCTTCGCCACCATGTAGATCCAGCTCTTAAAATATTCCACTTTGTATTTCTGCAGTTCACCGATCGCTTTTAAAAAAACCTGCTGCACACTGTCTTTGGCTTCTTCCTCATTTTTTAAATATTTCATGCAAACGCCGAGCAGGAGCATGCTGTATCGCTGCATCAGAATACCAAGCCATTCATTATTGCGATCGTTATAAAAACGTTCCAGCAGTTGACGGTCCTCTATATTTTTGTATTGATCAGCGTTCAAAGCGATAGGAAAAGTATTGGTTGGATTACAGATGTAAACTTAAGATAAATCCACAATTAGTTAAGTGGGTTTTATTCGATGTTAATCCCGGAAGTAAAAAGTCAAAATTTAAAAATATAAGCCAAGACTTTTTATCTTATTAAAGCAATAAAAAACGCTTCGTTTGAAAGGTCATTAATTGCCACGATTGTCTTTTTAACAAGCTTGGATTGGTTACAACATTATAATTTATTCACTTTTCATAATTCATAAATGAATTTGTTATAGCAGAACGTAAATAATGCCTGCAGATTATTATTTACTATCCTCATTAGTTATTACAAAAGTGATCGGCTGTATTTTATAGGCATTTACCACATGCCCGTTCTGCATTGCTGGTATCCACTTAGGACCTTTTTTAATGATGTCGATACAATGGGCTGCAGTTTTACTGTTTTTAAAATTGAGCGCTTCAATTTTTTGCACCGACCCGTCTATGCCAACAATAAATTTTATTTTTACTTCATATTTACCGGGCTTAAAACCTTCATCAACCGGCAATGCAGGATTAAGATTTTTCTCCAGATATGTTCGCCATCCAGCTTGTCCTCCCGTAAAACTCGGCTCTATTTCTACTTTCTGAAAGATCATATTTGGTTGTTCTTTCTCCGGCGATTCGGCAATTCTGATACTGCTCTCTTCCGGAACCGGCACAACGTTTACGGTATTGACCTGTTCTGATGCAGCAGTTTCTTTGTTTTTAACTGTAACAATTTCAACCGCACCATTTCTACCATCATTACCATATTTAGTGATTGCTTCTTTTGGTTTAAGATATTTTGCCTGAAAACTATGCAACATTAAAGTGTTGGCTTTATTCAAACCATCATTACCAAATCCGGTAATCTTACCATCAACAATAATTAATCTTTTTGATGTATCAACTTCCTGCATTAATTTTTTGGGTACGGTATCGCTAGCAGATAAAGTTATCTTTACTGCAGGCGCATTTTCAGTTCCCGCAGCAGTATTAAAGCGTTGTATTGCTTTCAAAATATTCTCTGCAGTTTTTTGCTGGCCTTCTTTTGAAAGCAGGTACTGAAGATCTTTTTTATTTGACATATTGCCTGCTTCTATTAAAACCGCCGGACAGGTGTTTCCCTGCAGAACCCAAATGCCGACCTCGCGTTGTTGTGGTTGCGGACTGACATCGATACCATAATTATTATTGAACTCGCTTATCAAAGCAGAAGCAAATAATTTGCTGGCTCCGCTGTTGTTGGAATTATTCTTGGCAACCCATATACTCATACCCGATCTTGCGAGCATATTTTGTGGCGTAACATCAACATGCATTGAAATAAAAAGATCCGCGTTCTGTTGTTTTGTAAATGCAACTTTTTCCGGCGGACTCTGGTAGCTGTCATCTTCTCTTGTAAGAATAATATTTATGTTCGGATCAGTATTCAGTTCTTTAATTTTTTTAATCAATGAAAGCGCAATGTCTTTTTCAAAAACATTACCATCTGCGCTCATGCCGCCTTTGTCTTTCCCGCCATGCCCTGCATCTATCACCACATTAATTTTAGGTGCATTAACCCCGTTTGGGTAAATTAATTTAGGGGTAGTGGTTTTAAGTGTAAAAGCAGCGAATACGATGACTGCAACCGGCAGCACCATCAGCCTGCTGAAATAATTTACTTTCGGATTTTTGTTTTTACTTAACATGAGTAACCTCCTTTTGATTGGTGAGTAGAAAAAATTATTGGCAAGTTCAAAGCGATGTTGCGGATACGCAGCCTGTAATATCATTGCTGCAAATGCTTCACTGTCGCTGTCGGCAATCGCTTTTTTATCCGCGACAAACTCATGTATCATATTTAGTTCTTTGCGTATGAGCCAGAAGAACGGATTGAACCAACAGACAATAAGCAGCAGGTTAATAAATATTTTGTCATAGCTGTGGCGCTCCTGGATATGTGCCACTTCATGACGTAATATTTGCCTGCCAGTAAATGTTTCAATATCGATCTCGTCATTCCAAAATATATAATTTAAAAAGGAGAAGGGTGTTCCTTTAGCATCAGTATTAATGAAAAAGAATTGCTCAATGATCTGTCCACGATAAGTGTAGATCAACCTTCTTATTTTATACAACACATGAATGAACAGGCAAAACAGGATTACAGAAACAAACAAATATCCGGCACTTAATAATTGGTCATAAGAAAAGTGGTTAATATGGCCGCCGATCACAACTTCTTCCATATACCTGTCGCCACTGCTTACTACCTGCAGCAATTGAATAGCCTGGTTAGAAGCAACAGTGTGTGGTTGCCATATATTTATTTTTACCAATGGCAATACCAATGACAGAACAATTGAAACCAAT
>JBDUCW010000095.1:0-17190 GCA_040003235.1 Ferruginibacter sp.
TCAGGTAAAGTGTTTTGTCTTTGTACTCTACTGTAAAGCCATCCTTCTTATTGATCAGTCCGTCTTTTTCCAGTTGATCAAACATCAGGCTGATATTTTTAAGTTCTACCTTTGCTTTACCAATACCCTCTTTTGCTTCGAGCATTATTTTGTCAATATCAATTTTTTTGATGTCGACCCTTGCTTTTTCAATTTCTATTTTGGCCTTATCCATTTCTTTTTTCATTTCTTCAGTATTGATATTGCCGATCGCTTTCCTGGCTTCTTCCACCGCATTTTTAATTTCAACATTCAGGTTATCCATATCTACTTCTTTCAAAGCTGCTGTTACTTCTTTGTTGATCTTTTCCATATCCACTTCTTTGATAGCATTGCTTACCTCTGCTTTTATCTTCTCAACATCAACTTCTTTCAGGGCATCTTTTACCTGTTTCTCAATCGACTGCCAATCGACCTTCTTAATTTCATCCGCTGCTTTTGATATTTCCCTGTCAAGATCTGAAGAGAGCTGATCAAACTCCTTCATGGTCATTCCCTTCTCATTATCCGGACAGCATTTTTTTGTTGGGACTGTGTCGGTAACAGGTATGTCCGGTGAATAATGCTGAAGATAATTAAGCGGAGTATCCTGAAATGATAAGGTAATTCCGCCGATTAAGAGGCAGGCGGAAATGCCTGTGATGGCACGTTTGTGCGTTTGAAAAAAATTCATGGCTATACAGTTTAATGTTTAAAAATAAAATACCGCATGGCGTACGATATCTTTCGTAAATATAGAATTGATTTTGAAAAATCACAAGCCTTTGTAAAATTTTAACATTTCAGGCTTATTGTTGTAATACAAGTTCTGATTTTTCAGCTTCAGCATTTTATACGATTTTTACAAAAAGAAAGTTACATGGCCGACCGAAAAGATTTTATCACAGCTCATATTGCGTTTTTAAAAAGTACGCTAGGAGATGCATATGTTTTGTTTGATGAAACATCTATGAAAGAGTACGGCCATGATGAAACAGAGAATCTTCTTTTCTTGCCGGATGTAGTGATCAAGCCCCGCACTGCTGAAGAAATAAGTGCAGTGATGAAATACTGCAACGAAAAAAAAATCCCTGTTACACCAAGAGGAGCTGGTACCGGTCTCAGTGGTGGGGCACTTCCTCATTTGGGTGGCGTACTTATTTCTACAGAACGGATGAACAGCATCATACAGATCGATGAAAGAAATCTCCAGGTGATTACCGAGCCCGGCGTTATCACCGAAGTATTACAGGATGCGGTAAAAGAAAAAGGTTTATTTTATCCACCCGATCCCAGCAGCAGGGGCAGTTGTTTTATCGGGGGCAATATTGCAGAGAACAGTGGCGGACCTAAAGCAGTAAAATATGGTGTGGTAAAAGATTATGTGCTCAATCTCCAGTTGGTATTGCCTACCGGCGAGATCATCTGGACTGGCGCCAATGTTTTAAAAAACTCCACGGGTTATAACCTTACGCAACTAACGGTGGGCAGTGAAGGCACATTGGGTATTGTTACCAGAATTGTTTTAAAACTGTTACCACATCCTGAATATGATCTGCTCATGCTGGTTCCTTTTAACGACCTGGAAAAAGCAGGAGCGGCTGTGAGTGCTATATTCAGAGCGGGTTTCACGCCCAGTGCCCTGGAACTGGTTGAGATCGATGCATTGAAAATTGTAAGTGCCATGGTCCAAAGTTCAGTCGTTCCCGTTACTGATGACATGGCTGCACATCTTATTATTGAAGTAGATGGAAATCATCCTGAAGTTTTAATGAAAGAAATGGAAGCCATTGCAGAACTGCTTACTCAATACGATTGCGGTGAAATATTTTTTGCAGATGATGCCCAGCAGAAAGCAGAACTCTGGAAACTGAGACGGCGTGTTGCTGAAGCAGCCAAGCTTGCAGGTTATACCATTGAAGAAGATACTGTAGTGCCGAGAGCTGAATTGCCTGCATTGATACGTGCCGTAAAATCATTAGGTATTCAATATAATTTTGACGCGGTTTGTTATGGCCATGCCGGCGATGGCAATTTACATATCCGGATAAAAAAAGAAGGCAGCATATACAGTTTAAATAATGAAGCCATTATACCTGCCCTGCGTGCTTTGTTTGAAGTCGTAAAAGAATTGGGTGGTACTATCAGCGGTGAACATGGCATTGGATTGATACAAAAAGAATACATGGATATATTGTTTGATGATGCAAAATTGAGATTAATGAAAGGCATCAAAAAAACATTTGATCCCAATAATATATTGAACAGCGGTAAAATTTTTGATTAACAGGTAACTATCTTCGTCAGTGGAGTTAGTACACGAAAAAAAACAGCATGAAAAAAATTATTATTCTGATCACCATAACAGCAGTTTGCAAATTTTCTTTTGCCCAATATAAAGGCGGAGATGATGCAACAACAAAAGGATTTAAAAAAGAAAATCTCTTTACGGGCGGTGGCGTTACAGTTTCTTTTTCCAATTATACGACTGTGCTGGGCGCCAGTCCCATTATAGGTTACAGCCTTACCAAATGGCTGGATGCGGGGCTGCTTTTCAATTATAATTATTCATCCGACAGGCATGTGACGTATACGGATCAATCCGGTAATTATTATGTAAGTGATGACAGGCTAAAGCAACACAACTTTGGTCCCGGCGCTTTTTTCAGGGCTTATCCTATTAATTTTTTATTTGTACAGGGACAGGCGGAAATGAATTTTACGGCGTTGAAATTTATTCCGGCCAATGGTGGCCCAACAGAAAAAGATAAAGTATCTGCACCGAGTTTTTTGGTAGGCGCCGGCTACTGCAGTGGAAGAGAAGGTCCGGGGTCGATGTTTTATTATGTATCTATTATGGCGGATGTTTTAAAAGATAAAAATTCCCCTTATGTGGAACTGACTGCCAATGGAGTGCGGATATTACCCATCATTCGCGCAGGATTTCAAATCCCTTTGTTCCAGGGAAAAAGCAAAAGAAGATTCGATCTATAAATATTTTTCCATTTCAGCAGCTGAAGAAAGGATACAGATCCTGTCTTCTGTTTTATCATACAAAAAACCTTCCTGCTCCATTTTTCTGATATGATCAATGAGCGAATTATAAAAGCCATCTGTATTCAGAATAAATATTTTTTTATCATGAATGCTCAGTTGATTCCAGGTAAGCATTTCAAACATCTCATCCAGTGTACCAAAACCGCCTGGTAATATAATTGCTGCATCTGCTTTTTCATACAGTAGTTTTTTTCTGCTGTGCATGTCTTCTACAATAATGAGATCAGTAATGCCTGTATGATGCGCTTCCCATTCCGTAAGGCGCTGTGGTATCACACCAATGACTTTTCCGTTTTTTTCAAGAAGCGCATTCGCAACCGCTCCCATAATGCCTTTGCCGCCGCCTCCATAAATAAGTGTAATATTTTTTTTGGCCATCAGGTAACCCAATTCAATTGCCTGTGCCTCGAATAATTTATTAACTCCGCTTTTGCTACCGCAGAATACCGCCAATGCTTTTATCATATTTTAATTTGTACCTTCAAACATAAATTAAAAAATGCATTTACCATGCATGCCCTGCAATGGTAATCAAAATTTAAAATTATGTCTCCAGCGATACTCTTCTCTTTTGTCATTGGTTATTTTCTGATCCTTCTTACGGTTGCATATTTCACTTCACGTAATTCAAATAACGATTCTTTTTTTATCGGTAACAGAAACAGTAACTGGATGCTGGTTGCTTTCGGTATGATCGGAACTTCACTCAGCGGCGTAACGTTTGTGAGTGTGCCCGGTGGCGTTGGTAATATGGCAAAATTAGCAGGCGTGCCCAATGCACTGGCTTATTTCCAGGTAGTAATCGGTTATTTTTTCGGGTATATTATTATTGCGTATATTTTATTGCCATTGTATTACCGCTTAAACCTTACTTCGATTTATAATTATCTGAAGCAGCGATTTGGTGTTATTGCCTATAAAACGGGAGCATCTTTTTTTATATTGTCACGCTCGGTGGGTGCAACAGCAAGACTTTATCTTGTGATCAATGTATTGCACATTTTTATTCTGCAGCAATTGAATATTCCTTTTTATGCAACAGTAATTGTTGTATTGCTGATGATCCTGTTGTATACTTTTGAAGGCGGGGTAAAAACCATTGTTTACACAGACACGTTGCAAACGCTGTTAATGATAACAGGCCTGATCGTTGCCATCATTTATATTTTAAGCAACCTGGGAATTTCTGTTACCGAGGCCATGAATGCAATGGAAGCAAAGAGCCTTACCAAAGTGTTTAATATGGACGTCAATAGTAAAGGTTTCTTTTTAAAACAGATTATTGGCGGTGCATTTATTACCATTGCCATGACTGGACTCGACCAGGAAATGATGCAGAAGAATATCAGTGTAAAGAACCTGAAAGATTCTCAAAAAAATATGCTCACGTTCAGTACGGTCATTGTTTTTGTCAACCTGCTTTTTTTATTATTGGGAGGATTATTGTATTTGTATGCATACCAGCACAACGCAGGTTTCGCAAGCGTTATGGAAGATGGAAAACCCGTTATAAAATTCATGCATGGAAATCTCGATCTGACAGGAGACCGCCTGTTTCCCTCCGTGGCTCTCGGTCTTATTTCAGCAATACCATGGTATATTTCTGTGATCTTTATTATCGGGCTTATCTCCGCTCTTTTTCCGAGTGCTGATGGCGCTTTAACGGCGCTCACTTCTTCATTCTGTATTGATATTCTTGGTTTGAAGAACCGCGCTGATCTGAATGAGAAACAAAGAAAAAAGATCAGGCTCACGGTTCATTTTACAATGGCCTTTGTTTTTATGCTTTTAATTTTTATGTTTAAATGGATTGGCAGCCGTTCCATTATTGATAAAATCCTGGATCTTGCCGGATATACTTATGGTCCTTTGTTAGGGCTGTTTACTTTCGGCATATTTACAAAACGAGTACTGGCCAATACTTATTTAATTACATTGATCTGCATTGCATCACCACTGCTGTGTTATTTACTTTCAGTTAATTCTGCAAAATGGTTTGGCGGTTACAATATCGGTATAGAACTGCTTATCATCAATGGCTTCCTTACTTTTCTAGGGCTGTTAATGATATCCAAAAAAAGCAATAAATAAAATTATAACTGTATTTTTGCGTTGTTAGTAAGTGCCATTCTTCATTCAAAAAAAATGGAGAATGGCACTGCATTTATAAACTATAAAGCAAAACGATTTAAATGAACATAGCCAAACAGAGAAGCTGGAAGGAAAGCCAGGCGCACAGCAGCTGGCAGATATTCAAGATCATGGCTGAGTTCGTTGACGGCTTTGAAGCGATGAGCAGGATCGGCCCCTGCATTTCTATTTTCGGATCGGCACGTACACGCCCTGATAATAAATATTATGAACTGACTGTTGAAGTAGCAAGGCGCCTTGCTGAAGAAGGGTTTGGCATCATTACCGGTGGCGGTCCAGGTATTATGGAAGCTGCTAATAAAGGAGCTTCCATCGCAGCAGGAAAATCTGTTGGACTAAACATTGAACTTCCTTTTGAACAGCATGCTAATCCCTACATCGACCGTGATAAAAATCTGCAGTTCGATTTTTTCTTTGTGCGAAAAGTAATGTTTGTAAAATATGCACAGGGCTTTATCATGATGCCCGGCGGATTTGGTACGATGGATGAATTTTTTGAAGTACTAACGTTGGTGCAGACCGGCAAGTTCCGTCAGTCGCCGATGATATTAATGGGAAGCAGTTATTGGGGAGGCTTGATAGACTGGATAAAAAATACAATGGAGGAAACAGAGCACAATATCAATCCCGAGGATCTGAACCTGATCAAAGTATTTGATACAGCCGACGAAGTGGTGAATTTTATGCTGGAATATTATAAATCAAATCCACTGGCACCGAATTTTTAAAAATGGAGATTATTAACACAATAGCAGAACAGTATGCAGAAAAATTCACAACTACAGAAACACCGCTATTGGAGCAGATCAACCGGCATACGCTGGATACACATCCGCATGCGCAGATGCTCAGCGGGCATGTACAGGGAAAATTATTGGCGATGTTCAGCCGTATGATCAGGCCTGAAAAAATCCTGGAGATCGGAACCTTTGTAGGATACAGTGGAATTTATTTAACGGAAGGATTGAAGCCAGAAGGGAAACTTCATACGATTGAATTCAGGCAGGAAGATGCTGATACGGCTAAAAAGAATTTTATACAGGCCGGTGTAGATGATAAAGTAGAATTACATGTTGGCGATGCCGCACAGATAATTCCGCAACTGAAAGAACAGTGGGACCTGGTTTTTATTGATGCGGACAAGGTCAGCTATATTAAATATTACGAATTAACTTTGCCACAGGTAAAGAAGAGGGGATTTATCATTGCAGACAATGTACTTTTTCACGGCGAAGTACTTACTGAAGAAATAAAAGGAAAGAATGCAAAAGCCATTCATGAATTCAATCATCATATAATGAATGACAGCAGAACTTCGCAGGTACTGCTGACCGTAAGAGATGGTTTATTGATTATGCAGAAATTGTGATTTGCCCAAAGGCTGAATCCGTGTTTTAAAAATTGAATGAATATGAAAAAACTGATCGTTGTTGTAATTTGTTTTTTATTGTCTGTAAATCTATCAGCACAATTAATTACACCTGAACAGTACATCGAACAATATAAAGATTTGGCTATCCGAGAAATGAAACGCATGGGTGTGCCTGCAGCTATAACCCTTGCCCAGGGCCTGCTTGAGACAGAAAGCGGCAACAGTGATCTTGTCAAAAAATCAAACAATCATTTTGGTATAAAATGTAAAGCAACCTGGACAGCCAATGGTGTCACGCATGATGATGATGCAAAAGGGGAATGCTTCCGGCAGTACAGCACTGCAGAAGAAAGTTACCGGGACCATAGTAATTTTTTACGTGCCGGCGACCGGTACTCATTTCTGTTTAAACTTGATGCAAGTGATTACAAAGGTTGGGCTTACGGTTTAAAACACGCAGGCTATGCTACCAACCCTGCATATCCACAAATACTGATAAAGAATATTGAGCAGTATAATCTTAATCAATATACTTTATCAGCAATTGGAGAAGTACCTAAATATGATAACGGTAAATATAAAGATGATGTAGAAGAACCCGCGAAAACACAGGGTCTCAGTGAGCAGGACAAGGCTGCAGATGACCTGATGAAAAAGCTCGGAAATGAAATAGATACCACTTCAAATAGCAAAATTATAATTGATGGTAAAAAAACAGTGTATGGGAAAAAAGGAACTTCATTATTAAAAATAGCAGACGAGCAAAACATACGACTTGTAAAATTGCTGGAATACAATGACCTCAAAGAAGACATCGGTATTCTTCCTGAAGACAGGATCATTTATCTTGAACAGAAGCCGGCTGATGCACCTACCATTATCAAAACCGCTCAGAAGAGTCCGCTTCCTTCCATTAAAAAACATGTTGTTCAGCCAAAAGAAGGACTGTATTCCATTTCAAAAAAATACGGCATAACTATGCAGCAGATAAGGGATTGGAATAATCTTCAGACTGATAACCTGAGTATTGGTCAGGAATTGATCGTCTCTAAATAAACTTCCAACCCTGGTAATGGGTAATAAGTTGTAAGTAACAAGTACAACAGGAAAAATTACAGATTATTTTTTTCTCATAACTTGCAACGCATAACTATAATATTTCTTCATGCAGGTACACAACAAAAAATTTCAACCTTATATTTCCGCTGCGGAAATCGACAGCCAGATAAAAAAACTCGCTGAACAGATCAACAGAGATTATGAAGGATTGAAACCTTTGTTCATTCCTATTCTCAACGGATCTTTCATGTTCGCTTCAGATCTTTTTAAAGCGATCAGTATTGAAGCAGAAATATGCTTTATTAAACTGGCGTCTTATAAGGGCACGAAGTCTACCGGGAATGTGATCACTTCTATCGGTCTTGATGAGCCGCTGAACGGAAGGCATATTATCATAGTAGAAGATATTGTTGATACCGGCAAAACACTGAGCGATTTTTTACCACAGTTGTATAACCAGCAGCCGGCTTCCATCAAGATCGCGGCCCTGCTTCATAAACCGGAAGCCCTGGTTTATCCATTAACGATCGATTATCTTGGTTTCAGTGTTCCCAATAAATTTTTATTGGGATATGGACTGGATTATGACGGCCTCGGGCGCAATATTCCGGAGATTTATCAGTTAGAGGATTAATTGGGGCAACATTAAGCGAGTAAAGATTGTCTTATAAAGAAAATACGGTATTTTACCTGATCAATCCTGTTTCTTGAAAAAGCTTGCTTTATATATCTTATGCGTGTTTTCGTTTACTGAAACTCATGCGCAATATTATTTGCGCGGCGAAATCAACGACGAGAAAAACCAGCCTCTTCAAAATGTAAAGATTGTTCTTTATTCTACGCGCAACATTTATTATTCCGGCTCTTCAGGTGGTTTTGGTGTTGAAACAAAAGCATTGAACGATTCACTTTTACTTTCACTTGAAGGATACGAAACAAAAACAGTAGCCATTAAGGCAGACCTGTATCAGCATCTCGAATTAAAAATACTCGCCGCAAATTCCAGTCGCAACAAACCTAAATTGATCTCTATTACAAAAGATCTGAAGCAGCAAAATAAATTCCGCTGGTATGTGAGTGACGAATCTTATTTTCAACTGGTAGAGAATGAATATGCAGACGCGGAAAAATATCCCAACACAGGATTTTCATTGAATGTCAACAAAGCATCTTACAGTAATATCCGCCGCTTTCTGAATATGGGTAGTACTGTTCCGCCGGATGCAGTACGCACCGAAGAATTGCTGAACTATTTCAATCTCTGCAGCAAAGAACCACAGCACGGTGAGATTTTTAATATTGGTTCACAGTTAACTTCCTGTCCGTGGAATGAAGAGAAGCAATTATTATTTTTAAATATCACAGCAAAAAAACTGGACCTTGATAAATTTCCTCCGGGCAATTTTGTTTTCCTGATTGATAACAGCGGCAGTATGGATATGCCCAACCGGTTACCGTTATTGAAAGCAGCATTTCAGATGCTGGTAAAAAACCTTCGCGTAAAAGACACCGTGTCCATTGTGACCTATGGTGGTGGTGTTTCAATCTGGTTGCCTCCAACCGGTGGCGGAGAAAAAGATAAGATCCTTAAATCTATAGAAGAATTGCAGGCTGGTGGCGATACACCCGGTGAATCGGCGATCATGACGGCTTACACTTTAGCGGAAAGCAGTTTTATCAAAGGTGGAAACAATCGCGTAATACTGGCTACTGACGGCGATTTTAATGTAGGCAAGATTTCTGAAAAAGCACTGGAAGACCTTATCACGAAAGAAAAACAGACAGGTGTTTATCTTACCTGTCTTGGTGTGGGTATGGGCAATTATAAAGATTCAAAACTGGAAACACTTGCCAAAAGGGGTAATGGCAACTATGCATACCTTGATGATATACATGAAGCGGAAAAAGTTTTGATACAGGAACTTACTCAAACATTTTATGCTGTAGCAGATGATGTATTTATGAATATACAATTCAATCCATGGCTTGTAAAAGAATACCGGCTCATTGGTTTTGATAATAAAAAAGATGCAGTAGCAGATCCCAACGGAGATCTGGAAGGCGGTGAAATAGGCAGCGGTAGCAGTGTAATGGCAGTTTTTGAAATTGTTCCGACAGCAGCTTCATTAAAAAATAACAGTGCCGATACCATTGCAAGGGTAAGTATGCGGTACAATATTCCTGGTGACACTGTGCGGCATTTTGCAAAATATTCCTGTGCACAGAATTTTACTGAATTTAAAAATGCAGATCGTGAACTGCGTTTTGGTACTGCATTGACGATGTTTGCTTTGAAGCTGAAACAATCACATTATATTAAAGAGGTTGACTGGGAAGATATAGAAATGATTACAACAGCTTCCATGGATCCAGCCAATTATCTTCAGAATGAATTTTTTCAGCTCATACAAAAAGCAAAAAAGATTTACGGCGCAAAAAAAAATAAAAAGAAAAAGAAAGAGGAGTAAGTTTATTTATTGAAAGCTGACGGTTAAAAACTAACGCATTTTTAAAAATATTCCTCCAGCAATTCATCAGCGTCGATTTCATCACGATTAATAGATTTAAGAATTGAAAAGCCCTGCAGGTTATAAAACACTTTAACCTTTAAATCCTTTGAACCTTTCTTAGCTGAACATTTCCCTTACCTTATCAAAAAAAGATTTATCTGACTTGTCTGGCTTGGGAGCGAAGTTATTGCTCTGCTGCATTTTTTCCATCATGACTTTTTCATCTGCAGAAAGATGTTGCGGCGTCCATACATTTACATGAATCAGCTGATCGCCTTTTTCATAACTGTTTACGGAAGGGAAACCCTTACCTTTTAACCTGAATATTTTTCCGCTTTGTGTTCCCGGAGGAATTTTTATTTTAGCACGGCCATCGATCGTTGGCACTTCCAGTTGAGTTCCAAATACTGCATCAGGAAAAGTGATATAAAGATCATACGCAACATTTAATCCGTCGCGTTGCAACTCTGCATGTGTTTCTTCTTCTATCAATACGATGAGATCTCCATTACTGCCACCGCGTTCTCCGGCATTACCTTTACCACTTACATTCAGCTGCATTCCTTCCTGTACACCTGCCGGAATATCGATTGTTACTGTTTCTTCACCATAAATTCTTCCTTCACCTTTACAATTGCCACACTTATGCGTTACAGTGCTTCCTTCGCCATTACACGTAGGGCAGGTGGTAACAGTTTGCATCTGGCCCAGGAAAGTATTCTGCACACGTCTTACCTGGCCGCTTCCGCCACAGGTACTGCAGGTTTGTACTGCATTTTTATCTTTGGCCCCGGTTCCTGCACAAACATTGCAGCTCACATATTTTTTTACTTTGATCGTCTTGGTTGCACCCTTCGCGATCTCTTCAAAATTCATTTTTAATTTTACGCGAAGATTACTGCCCCGCACACCGCGGCTTCTTCCACCTGAAGAACGGCCATTTCTTCCGCCACCGCCAAAAAAACTTCCAAAAGGACTCTCGTCACCGAAGATGTCACCGAACTGGCTGAAAATATCATCCATGTTCATACTGCCACCACTATAACCACCACCGCCACGATTCTGGCTGAATGCCTGGTGACCGAAACGATCATACTGTGCACGTTTATCAGCGTCGCTCAGGATCTCATAAGCTTCAGCAGCTTCTTTAAATTTTTCCTCTGCAGCTTTGTCGCCGGGATTGCGATCGGGATGATATTGCATGGCGACTTTGCGATATGCTTTTTTGATCTCATCTGCAGATGAAGATTTGGAAACGCCCAGGATTTCGTAAAAATCTTTTTTATTCGCCATTAAAATTTTTCTTTAAGTGTGAGCAAAGGAAGCACAAACCGGCTCACGAGCGGTCCATGGTATGGATTATTTACCGACAACTACTTTTGCAAAACGTATGATCTTATCATTTAGATAATATCCCTTTACTACTTCATCAATCACTTTGCCTTTCTGTTCTCCCGGAACAGAAATTTCAGTAATGGCTTCATGTTTCTCCACATCAAATTCATTATTGATACTTTCCATTGGTTTTAAGCCGCGTTGTTGCAGGGTAGTCCTGAGTTTATTGAAAACCAATTGTACCCCTTCTTTAATGAGGTTAACATCTGTAGTAGTCTGCAACTGTTTTTCTGCACGGTCACAATCATCCAGTACATCCAGCATAGAAACAATGACATCTTTACCCGCGGTTTGTATCAGCTCAATACGTTCTTTGGCAGTACGGCGTTTGTAATTATCAAATTCTGCAAACAGGCGCAGATACTTATCTTTTTGTTCGTCTACCTCGGCTTTTAATTTTTCTGTTTCATCTTCTGAGTTATCATTTGTCAGGTGAGTGGTTCCACGGACTTCCGCATCTGCATTAATATCCATTTCAGGATTTTGAATATCAAGTGAATCTTTTTGTTCCATAATTATAATTTGAATTATTCTCTTCTGCCGTGATAGGTTATTTAAATCGGCTGCGAAGGTACGATAGTCAAACATTTTGCCAAGCGCACAAATAAGACAAATTGGCAAGGATATAAACGAAGATTACAGCAATTGTAATCAGAAAGTTGTAAGAAATAAGGAGAGTTTTTTAAAAGGAAAGATTTACTTAACGACCTGGAACCTGCCATTCTCAATGATACGGCCGTTCTTATCACATAATTTGTAAAAGTAAAGGCCTCTGTAAAAGTTGGTGAGGGGAATATTAGTACGTTGGCTAAGGTTTCTGAGATCCAGTACCTTTTTGCCCATAAAATTATATAACTCTAAATAGAAAGTTTTATCATAACTGCGCTGAAACTCAAGATTTACAGAAGTTGTGGCAGGATTGGGATACGATTTTATATACTTCGCAGATTCATCTTCCGGATTGCCGGCAGTACTCTGAGCGAGAGAACTAAAACTTAAACCAGTAAATAAAATTAATATGGGTATAAATCTTTTCAATATCGTAAAGTTAGGTAAATCTTTCAAAAAACCAATGCTTTGACAAAAATCTAAATATACTATTTATTGTTAAATAATAACGAACAGAATTCAATTTCGTTCGCCGTTTTCAAAATCTACCTTCCGATGCTATGCAAATGAAGTAAGCAATTGATTGATGGCTTCAAAATCAGGAAGATCAAGCGTGTCTTCCAATACTTCTGCATAACGGACAATTCCTTCCTTATCTATTACGAAAGCACTTCTTTTACTTACACCCTTCATATCATATTTCCAGGTCTCATAAAGACTGCCATATGCTGCGGAAGTTTCTTTATTGAAATCGCTAAGCAATGGAAAATTCAGGTGCTGTTCTTCTCTAAACTTCCCAAGGCTGAATAAAGCATCAACTGAAATACCGAATACCTGTGCATTGCTGTCATTATAGAACGTGATGCCATCTCTTATATTGCATAATTCTTTTGTACATACGCTCGTAAAAGCCAATGGGAAAAAAAGTAATAAAACATTTTTGCCTTTATAATCGCTCAGTGTTACTTTATTTTTTTCCGTATCAAATAAAGTAAAATCAGGTGCTTTCTGTCCGGTTTGAATTGCCATAATTTTTTTTTGCAAAGATAGACTTCGCAGGGAATTATAAATGCTCAATAAACATATTCAATGCTCAATTTTCAAGAGAAAAAACTGCTCAATTTTGTGTTCATACTTACAAAGAACCCCTCACGAGGAGGGGTTTTTGTTATCCAAACAATCCATAAAAACAAAAGATCTTAGTTTGTTAGCACACGACTTTTGAAATATAGAATTGTATTTAATCACATCAGAACCGGGGACATCTCAATGCTTCTTTGGTTGAGTTGTTCCGGTCAAAATATTTTTGATAGGTTAATGACAATTCGAATCCACCTCTTCCATTGCTGGCGGGTTTCAGTTGGGATAAGTTTACATCATAACTCATCGCAATGGCTATTGGTCTTGCTTCAATTTTAATAACAGGAATCAATGCATCCTTCCATCTTAAAAATCCCCCTGCATGAATAATGTAATGCGGATCTTCGATATCATCCAGCCTGATTGAATATAAAGCTCCACCCAATGTTTCGGTATGTGGTCCCTGTTGGCTGTAATCTGCGTATAATGTAAAGAATGAATATTCTGTCATGTTCATTCTTAAACCGGCGCTGAACACGGTTTTCGGAATCATCTCATAATCCGGGTTGCCATAAAAAGAAACTTTTGGCGCTTTATTAAAATGATGGTAAGCAGCACCGATATATATATTGTTATCCTGGTTATCGCCGATCTGTGTATTAAAAGTCATACCTACACTTCCGTCAAGATAAGAATAAGATGGTCTTGTAAAAGTTTCCCCGGTTGATAAACTGCTGTTGTAATTAGTGCCATCGAACTGGCTGTTGGTCGTCATTTTACTCTGATCGATCCTGCGTTGCACCCATCCGCCCATGAACCCAAGCGAGAGGTACATATTTCTTTCGGCACTTAAAGATTTATGGTAATTTAAAGTTGGAAGTATATGTGTTGCACTGAGCCCTACAGTTCCTGCTTTATCATACATGATCTCACCACCTACTGTTAAAAAATCATTGCTCCTGCCAACGGGCAGTTTATATTCTCCATTTAATGAACCCGTTTGATAAGGAACTGAAACGCTGCCCCATTGTGTGCGGTATACAGCCTGTAATCTAAGGTCTCCTGTGAAGATGCCGGCCAGAGCAGGGTTGCGCAATAACGGCGTTTCGAAAAACTGTGAAAAATGTATGTCTTGAGAAAACACCGGCGATATACCCATAAGAATTAGCAGGTTGCACAAGACTACTTTGCGTAGACCTTTGTTCATGATATTGGTTTCAGGTAGTGAAAATGTGTAAATAGGTTCCATTATCAAACGATTAATTGTAAATATTATTATTGAATCAACGCGATATTTCCTTTAAAAGATATTATAGCACTATTGTCGCATACTATTTCAATTGTATATGTATAAACGTCTATGTTTGCAGCCTTGCCATGATACGTTCCATCCCATCCTGCTGAAGCGTCATTTGCATAAAAATTTGATTTTAAAAAAACCATTACTCCCCAACGGTTGAAGATGCGCATACTCTGTATCTGGTATAAACCTTTGCCACGTGGATAGAAAATATCGTTCACTCCATCCTTATTCGGAGAAAAGGTATTCGGAATAAATACATTATCATTATTACAGGTTACGATCACCGTTACATCATCATGATTGAAACACCCATTCGCGTCTTTTACCAGAACCCGGTAAGTTGTATTGTTTTTTGGCGATGCAACTGGTGCAGGACAATTGCTGCAACTTAATGCAAGTGTCGGCGTCCACAAATAACTGATCACCGGCGAACCTGTAGTAACCAGTGCAACAGATGTACCTACTGCAATTACTTTATCAGCACCAGCATCAATTACCGGCAATGGATAAATGATTACTGTCTGAACTGCAGTATCTGTACAGCCACTGCTGTTGATTGCAACAAGTTGTAAAGGATAACTTCCTGCTGTATCATATTGTTGAGGCAATGGATTCTGTAAAGATGAACTATTGCCATTTCCAAAATTCCAATTCCATACAAGTGCAGAAGTGTCGGGTTGTAATACAATTCCTTTAAATGTAATTGTACCTGGCATACATACGGGATTGTTGCCTGTGATACCAATCAAAGGTGATGCAACAACTTTAATATAATCTGTTTTAACCAATGTATCAGAACAGCCGTTTGCAGTTGTTACAACTAACCGTACAGTGTAAAGTCCTGGAGTTGTATAATTATGTGATGGGCTCTGTATTGCTGATCCCGTGCCGTCTCCGAAATTCCATTGCCAGGCATTAATGATGCCATTGCTGATTGTGGAATCACTAAAATTCACCAGGCCTTTATCACAGAACAAAGAATCATTAACAGCAAAATTCACATTGCTTTTTGTAACCTGGATACTGTCAATGCCTGTTACCGGAATCAGACAACCGGTTTGATCCTTCAGAATAACTTTCGGAATAAAATTACCTGGCAGTAAATAATTGTATACAAGATTAGAATCGGTTGTTGAAAGCGTATTGCCATCATCAAGATCCCATAAATACGTTACCGGCCCCGCAGTACTGGCATGAAAGATAACTGTAAGTGGTGCACAACCAGCAAGAGGAGAATAGGTTAAAGTACCAGCAGGAGAATAAACACGTATCGTTTTAAAAACTGAATCTGCACAACCACCCGGTCCCGTTACATACAGTTTTACCACATAAATTCCCACTGCGGAATAGTAATGACTGGGATTCAATAAACCAGAAGTAGTACCATCGCCAAAGTCCCAGGTTTGGTTAACAGTATTAACCGAAGTATTGGTAAAAATAACTTCAAAGGGTAAACAGGAACTGATTGAATCATTTACCGTAAATGAAGGCTTTGCTGTATGGACTTTAATATAATTATTTTTCTGCAACGTATCCCTGCATCCATTGATATCTGTAACGATGAGTTGTATATTGTAATTCCCATCTGTTGAATAAACAGTGAAAGGATTTTGCGCGACAGAAGTATTACCATTCCCTAAATTCCATAGATAACTTAAATTTATTCCTACAGAACTATTTGTTAGACTTACAGATTTGCCAATACAGGTAAGTGTATCCAGAGAATTAAAATCCGCTTTTGGCGAAGTAATAAAAATTGGAATTGTTGTTTTGAAACTATCGATACAACCAAAACTGTCCTGCACTTTTAGCGTAGGATAAAAATTACCACCGCTGTTATAGATATGATTGAATGGGGGGCCATATAAGGTTTGTGCCTGCCCATCATCGTAAGTCCAGGTCCAGTTAGTGAGTGCGTGTGTACCATCAGTGGTCGAGAGGTCTGTAAAATTTACATTTAATCCTTTACAACCTATTACAGGCGATGAATTAAAATTTGCAACAGGTCCCCAGACATGAACATAATTGGTTTTGGTAAGACTATCCTTACAGCCTCTTATATCAGTTGTAATTACTTTAACTGTATATAAACCTGCTGTATTGTAAGTATGATTTATCACAGGAACTCCTGCTCCGGTAATTACCACCGAGCCGTCACCAAAATCCCAGGTAGTATTGCTGATGTTATTAAAATTGATATTATTCAGTGTGAAAAAAGATGTCTCGTGTCTGCAGCGCACCGAATCAACGGTAAAAAAATCTGTGACCTCATTGATCAGGTTTACTGAAATGGTTTTGGTATTGCTGCAGCTACCATTGCTTACTGTTAGTGTGACAATATAATTACCAAATGCAGTATAAGTATGTATTGGATTTTGAATGTTGGAGATAGTACCATCGCCAAAGTCCCAGGACCAGGTTTGCGGTAAAACCGATTGATCTGTAAAATTTACCTGCTTTTTATTATTACAATTATATACCGGCGTAAATCTTGCCACCGGTGGCAATGCTGTAACAAACTTACTTTTGGAAACAGTCGCACTGCAGCCACTGTTCCAAACAGTAAGAGAGATATTGTACATGCCGGTATCAGCATAAATATGCAGTGGATTCTGTATGGTGGAAGTTCCTGCATC
>JBDUCW010000021.1:0-48805 GCA_040003235.1 Ferruginibacter sp.
CCTGCGATCAACTGCCCCATGTCCAGCGCATAAATAATCTTCGATTTTAAATTTTCAGGCACATCACCATTAACAATCCGCATCGCCAAACCTTCCGCTATCGCAGTTTTACCAACACCGGGCTCCCCAACAAGTATTGGATTATTCTTGCTTCTCCTGGTAAGAATGTGTAATGTTCTGCGAATCTCTTCATCTCTTCCGATCACCGGATCGAGTTTACCGCTTCTCGCCATTTCATTTAAATTCTTTGCATATTTATTCAGAGCATTAAATTGGGTTTCGCTTGTCTGGGAAGAAATTGTACTTCCCTTTCGCAGATCTTTAATTGCAGCGGTCAATCCTTTTTCTGTAAGGCCTGCATCCTTTAATAATTTGGAGGTATTGTCACTTCCCTGGATTAGCGACATCAATAAATGTTCAACGCTCACAAATTCATCACCAAATGTTTTTAAGGTGGCCGACGTTCTCAACATCGCGGAATTCATATCACGACTTACTGATTGAGCAGGTTCACCACTTTTAACTAAGGGTAATTTAGCAATGGATTCATCCAGCTTGCTTTCCAGAAAATGAACATTCACATTATTCTTCTTCAGTAAAAATTCTACTGAAGAATCTTCATCTGTAAGTAGTGCTTTCAGCAGATGTTCTGTTTCAATATTTACATTCTTATTATTAAACGCAAGTTGCTGAGATTGAGCAATCGCTTCCTGCGCTTTGATCGTATAATTATTGAGATTCATATTTTTTGTATTAAAATATTCATCCGGTCATAATCCATATTTTGTTCTGGGAATGCACCTCGATGAATGCCTGATTTGTTTAACGCAAGCTGGTGTGACAAATTTCTCTCCAAAAAGCATTTACGCTATTATGACATAGAAACCAAAAGCCATCTGTCTCAAATACAGTCTGCTGCTGAATTTCCTGTTATCCTGTCCGATTCATCCGGTGCTCACATCGCCAGCTTATCTTTGCAGCGTGCAGCAAGTCAATTTAAATACACAATTGGTAAAAAACATGGCAGGTCAACTGGGCTTTGATCATTGTGGAATAGCTAAAGCAGTGCTGCTGGAAGATGATGCAAGAAGGTTGGAACAATGGCTGAGTCAGGGTATGCATGGAAGCATGAACTATATGGAGAACTATTTTGATCTGCGCATCAACCCATCAAAATTGGTTCCCGGAGCAAAATCGGTAATAACACTGTTGCTCAATTATTTTCCTGCACAACAGCAAAACGAAACTGCTCCCAAAATATCCAAATATGCTTTTGGAAAAGATTATCATGAAGTAATCAGGGAAAAACTGAAACTGTTTATTGATCAGTTACGATCAACAATCGGGGAAATTAATGGGCGGGGATTTGTAGATAGTGCCCCAGTGCTGGAAAGAAGCTGGGCACAAAGAAGCGGTGCCGGATGGATCGGCAAAAATGGAAACCTCATCAACAACAAAACAGGCTCCTTTTTTTTTATTGCTACATTGATCACCGATCTTGAACTTGAATATGATGATCCCTTTGCAAAAGATTATTGCGGCACTTGTACCAAATGTATTGACAGTTGCCCGACAGAAGCAATATTGCCCGGAAAAGTGATCAATGGCAGTAAATGCATCAGTTATTTTACCATTGAATTGAAAGCTGCAATGATACCCGATGAACAGAAAGGTAAATTTGATAACTGGATGTTCGGTTGTGATATCTGCCAGGATGTTTGCCCCTGGAACCGTTTCAGTAAACCTGCAAATGAAATCGCTTTCACTGCATTACCTGAAATTTTAAATTTAAGCAGCAGCGATTGGGAAGCAATGACAGAAGAAAATTTTAAATGCATTTTTAAAAATTCTCCTTTGAAGCGAACGAAATTCAGTGGCATTAAAAGAAACCTGAAATTCATTCAGCCACGTTAAAATTCCCAGCCAACCCTGAATACGATCCGCTGAAAATGATAATCGTATTTCAAGGGCAGGTTTTCTATCCTGTTGACTACCGGATTCCAGACATTATTTTCAAGTTCTTTTTTTACCTGTTTAAAACTGTAAGACAGCCCGGTAATGAATGCATGCCGTTTACATGCCATGCGATAATCAAATCCTGTTTCATAAAAAAGTCCGGCCTTATATTTTACAGCTGCATTTCCGGTGTTCTCATTCTGTGATTTCAACGGCAGATTGATTCCGGCATTGCCAACCAATTGTATTTTATTTTTTTTACCAAAAAGATCATAGTGTCCATCAATAAAAAAAGGTACGGATCTGTAATAATAATTGTCGTAACCAACACCAGCTCCAACAAATACTTTTCTGAAATTAAAACCATTAATAGAACTGATCATAAATGATGTACCCGAACTTCCATTTACAATACCAATTGCATTAATTGAATGAAATCTGTTGAATAAATTTTTATTTTCAGCAACCTGCGCGTCTGCTTTTATATAGAATGAAAAACAAAAAAGCAGGCAGACAAATAAATATAGTTTCATTATCTGCTGATATTGATTTTGCTGACCAGTTTTATATTATTGATGTCGCTGTAATTGTATTGATACAATCCATTCTCCGCTACCACAATTGCATTTCCAGTCTGGGCAATTACATCAAAAGTATTCAGTCCTGTAAATTCTTTAATCAGTTGAAGATTATTTACGTTAGCTGCGTTATAAATTTTCAATCCTGCCGATCCATCACAGATAAAAAGAAAATCCCCATCTTTACTCAGTCCCTTGGGTTCAGTCATAGGATATACTTTTTGCAAAAAAGCCTGATGCAGATTATTGACATCAACAATATCCAGTTCGTTACGCTGAACCAACGGCACACCCCAGCAACCCGAAACTTCCGTGCGGGCACGCAATGTAACATATGCATAATGAGCGTCGGCAATAACCGGATCATTGAAACATGCATGACTGAAATTTTCCTGGAATGCCGGACGTGCCGGATTGTTTAAATTATAAACGAGCATGCCGGTTTGAGCACCAATGAACAACTGGCCATTAAAAGGATAAATTGTTTCAATATTTGTCCCAAGTATCTGATTGAATTCTTTTACAGGATCCATTGTATTAGTGATATTAAACGATGTAAGGTTATTTCTGCCAACGGTGTACAGATAATTATTTACAATCGCAAATCTTGCCATCGATCCTCCGGTCCCCGTAAGGTTAGCACTTGCAGGCTGAGCAGTTGCAAAAGCTAAAGACTGGCTTTTATCAGTTAATCTTTTGAATTCCTCCTCACTGTTTGTTGTATGCTGTGTCCAACTGGTAATGTATTTAGTACTGTCATAAGTTCCATTTGTTAGAATACGATCTATGAAAATTCCTGAAATAACTTTTTTCAGCACTGCATGATCAAGGTCGGTGATATCAATGGTTAATACGTCAGTAAAAATATCTGCATACAGACTATTATTTTTTATAGCAATATCCTGGTTGCCGGGAATATTGATGAAAGAAATGTTTTTTGGATCAGCAGGATTGCTGTTGTCAATTACATGAATGCCTTTATTAATTTCATTGAGAAAAATATAATTGCCATACATCACTAATTTCCCTGTGGCTTGTAACGCCTGTGCAGGGCTGCTTTTAACGGCATTCAATACCTCTGCTTTATTTTGATAAACAGGTTCAAAATACGTGTAGGTTTTTGTCAGTTTATCCTTTACGCAAGCCTGCAGTAAAAAAATGATTGCGATCATCGCAATAGTAAGGGCTTTGGAAAAATATTTTCTCATAATGGTATTTTACAGGTTGACAATGCATATTGTAAAACCGTTGCGTTGAAATCTTGTTATTTTTTAAAAGGGATTTTGATATACAATAAAGTTCCTGACAAATACTTTTTGTCATATACGGTTTTTATAACCGAACTTATTCCATAGTTAAACCGTAATCCGAGACTAAAAGGAAATTTAGATTGATGCCCAATGTCTATTCCTGCTCCTGCATTGAGTGACAGCATCAGATTATTATAAATATCTTTTCTTGTAAAATAAAAGCCAGCACCGGAATTATAAACCAATGCATTGCTTTTGATAAGATAACTAACTGACGGACCGGCTTCGATATAAAATGGGATTTTTTTCGAAAGTGTAATACGGAATATCATGGGTACTTCGACATAGTGAAATTGATTTCTGTATTTTGAATTGTCTCCGGTTGCATAATATGAAGGAGTATTACTTCTGTCACCCAAGTAAGATATGCCTACAGTATCCAATTTTTTTCCAACCCTAAGTGTTGAAGAAAAATAACTGTAGTAAATACCTGTTGCAAAATTCCATTTAGCAGAAAGTTGTTTTGCAGCGTTAATGCCAATTCTGAATGCAGGTCCTGCAGATGAATTTTGCAGAACCCCTGGCACAATTGGCGTACCGACTCCGCCTGATAATGTTGAACTATAGGCTTTCTCATTTACCAACCCATTATTGGTATTTGATAAACCTGCTGCGGCAAGTATACTGAATTGCCATTGCTTTCCGGATTTGATTTTTTTTACCGCTTTTTCATTTATGGTTATGTTATGTACTGCAGTATCAGGCGTAAGTTCTGTTTTAATTTTCTTTTGAATACTATCTGATTTTTTTTCGATAGCTTTTTTATCCATTTCATTTGAAGTACTGTCAGTATCACCCGAATTGCTAATACGATCTTTGCCTTTTTCAGTAAATGAACTGTTGTTATTTTTTTGAAAGTTGTCAGCAATATCTTCAGCCATCGCAGGCAGGATCACAACTTTAGATTTTGCAGAATGTTGTCCATTCAGTAATTTCTTTTCAGCAGGCTGATCAGTATCAATATCCGCTGCAAGAATTGCAATCTTTATTTTACCCTTCGTTTTTTTCTCAATTAACTTTTCATTTACCAATGAGTTGTCTGTTTGCTGAACTACATTTTGTGAAACTGTTGACATCAATTTCTCATCAGCTTGATTTTTAGTTATAGTATCATTGACAATTTTCTCTTCATTATTTTTTTTAACTGAATCAAATGCTGATATTCTTTTTATATCAATATTTTCCGGAGCCTTTTTTGACTCTTTATTGGTTTCAAAAATCAGTAGCCCTCCAGCTAAAAATGCCAGTAAAAAAAACCAGATCAGCCACCGCCTTTTCCTTTCTCCAGGCAGTGACGCCGCAACCTTTTCCCAAACAGCATCATCCGGAGCAAGCCTTAGCTCATCCATACTTTGCCTTACCTGTTTTTCAAAATCATTATTTTGCATACAACTGCGGTTTGTTATCCGAATAATATTTTTTTAACCATACAATCAATAAAGCTCTTGCCCTGGCATATTGCGAACGTGAAGTGCCTTCCGAAATACCAAGCATAGAACCGATCTCCACATGGGTATATCCTTCAACAGCGTGTAAATTGAAAATGGTTTGATAACCCGATGGCAATTGCCGGATAATGGCAGCCAGTTCTTTTGTGTCCAGTTTTATTTCAGGGTTTTCATCCGTTACGGGATGCAATTCTGTACTGTCAAATTCAAGGTCGTATTGATATTTTGAATTGCGCTTTAAAAAATTCAGCGCCGTAGTAACCATGATCCTCCTGATCCAGGCACCGGGTTCGCCTTCGTTTTTATATTGATCTAAATTTCTAAATACTTTAATAAAGCCTTCCTGTAAAATATCTTCCGCATCCGCCATTGATTTGGTATACCGATAGCAAACAGCAAGCATCACATCAGCAAACAGATTGTACAGTTGCTTCTGCGATGCCCGGTTATTTCTTAAACAGCCTTTTATCAATTCTTGTTGATCCATTCACCAGGGTTCGATGCACTGACAATACATTTTGAAATACCGTTGCATCCGTTCAAATAAAATTAAATTATCTTGGGTTATGAATTCATCTATTCAAAAAATATATCAACTGGCTGGTAAAACAGAACGACTGATTATCGGATTAATGAGCGGCACTTCTCTGGATGGACTTGATGTTGCGCTTTGCCGTTTTAAGGGATCCGGATCTTCGACAGAAGTGGAAGTGTTGAATTTTGAAACAGTTTCTTTTAATGAAAATTTCAAAAAAGAAGTAAGATCTGTTTTCAGTAAAGAAATGGTGAATCTTGAAAAACTGACTTTGCTGAATCCTTGGATCGCATTACAACATGCAAATATCGTCAACTCTCTTTTAAGAAAATGGAATATAAAAAATGCGGATGTTGACCTGATCGCAAGTCATGGACAAAGTATTTATCATGCTCCGAAAAGTTTGCATCAGCAGGATCAATTCGGAAATGCCACTTTACAGATCGGTGATGGAGATCATCTTGCAATGGCAACGGGAATTATTACCCTCAGTGATTTCAGGCAGAAACATATTGCAGCAGGAGGTGAAGGTGCGCCGCTGGCGTTATATGCAGATTATTTTTTGTTCAGTAACGAAAATGAGAACAGGATCTTGTTAAACATCGGTGGCATTGCCAATTTTACTTTTCTGCCTGAAAAAAACAACCCAACAAAGGTAATGTGCACGGATGTTGGTCCAGGCAATACTATGATGGATGCTTATATGCAGGAACAGTTTCCAGGAAAATATTTTGATAAAGATTCAGTCATTGCAAAACAGGGAACTGTAAACAATGAATTGCTGACTGAATTAAAGCGGCATCCTTTTTTTGAACAGTCATTTCCAAAAACAACAGGGCCGGAACTATTTAACCTCGGTTATCTTCAGCGTGCAAAAGAAAAAAGCGATACCCATTCAATTCCGGTATATGATACAATGGCTACGCTCAACAGATTTACTGCAGACATAATTGTCTCAGGAATCAAAAAAAACATTCCGGTTGAAGGCCCGATTAAAATTTTCTCCAGTGGTGGTGGAATTCACAATAGTTTATTGATGCAGCAAATAAAAGCGCAACTGCCCGCAGCAGCATTTTATACAACAGCTGAATTGAAAATAGATCCGGATGCAAAAGAAGCAGTATTGTTTGCAGTACTTGCCAACGAATGTGTTTGTGGCAATAATACAATTTATCCTGAGGGATTAATTAAAGTGTCAATGGGAAAGATCAGTTTGCCGGAATAGAAGATATCTGGCCACTTATTTATAGCGGAATATAATTACAGGCTTCGGAGTGCCCTGACATCTATTCACTGCCGTTCTGAATAACTCTTTAAATTATCGAGTGCCAGTTCCATTCCGGGTGCAGCAAAAGATTCTGTAAAGAACCCGGAAAATTTTTCCCAGGGATACCATTTGAGTTTGGTGATCATTTTCCAATCGGTATAAGTACCACTTGAAGATGCATCCTGCACAAGCGTAAATATATTTTTAATATCATTTTCGCCGGCTCTTTGCTGGATCACAACAACAGCCGTATCATTATAACTACTGAATTTGTAATGATCTGTTCTTCCATTGGCTCTTTTTAAATCGCAACTGCCATCTATACCCGAAGTGACTTTTCCATAACTGATCTTCGAACTGTCTGCAGCAAAATCAGGATGCCAATGTTTCCAGTTGGCGAAATCATTTATTTGTACAAGTACATTTTCTTTGGCTGCATTGATAACAACGCCTCTTCTGCCATGCGCTTCAGAAGGTAAGAGTAATGATATGAAAGTAACTACAAGCGAAAGGCCGATAATACCTATCAGTAAAGGTTTGATCAATCTCATATTAAATTAAGATTCCCATTTAAAAACTTTAATGGCAATAAAGTAAACGATCACACCCCAAAGTAACAATACTCCAATTTCATTTTTTACATCCCATAAGCTTTGCCCTTCAAAAGCTACATTGCGCATGGCTGTATTAAGATGTGTCAGTGGCAATGCTTTTGATATCGGTTGCAGCCATGTTGGAAAATTATCTATTGAAAAAAAAGTACCGCCTAACAAAAATTGTGGTAACGTGATCAGGTTTGCAAAAGGGGGAATTGTACTTTCATTTTTTGCAAGTCCGCTTACAATAAATCCAAATCCCATAAAAACTACTAATCCGATAAAACTAAGAAACAGCATTTCAAGAAAGGTCGTGAAGCCATTGATCAAAGTAAATCCGAACATGAATCTTCCTGCCACAAGGATCACTACTGCAGTCAGCATTTGAAATAAAACCCTGGCAAGTCCTTCACCCATTACAATGTATGGTCTGCTGATCGGTGTTGCAAAAAAACGTTTTAGTACCAATGTACTTCTAAGACTGAAAAACATAAATGCTACCCCAAACACACCTGAACTCAATAAAGAAAAACCAAGCTGTCCTGGTAAAATGAAATCGATAGTATGATATTCCCGCACCTCAGTGATATCGGATTTAGGATTAAAAGTATTTTGCGCATAAGCCGGCCTGCTATTGAAAGCAGCATCGCTTACTTGATTGGATATTCCATCAAGCAAAGAAAGCAACTGTGGATATTTGTCTGCACTTGCATTGGTGCTTTGAATAGTATAACGATAAGCTGGATTTGCCAGTCCGGTTTTGGTGATTACGAGTATACCTGCAAATCTTCCTTTCACTTTATCAGTCTCTAATTCTGCGTCGCTTTTGTACTGAACGATTTTTATCTGGCTGCTTTTTTTAATGGCAGCAAATAATGCGTTAGCAGTATCACTGTTTTTATCAAGTACCATTTTAAAAGTAGGGGCGCCGCTATTATTGCCGATAAACCCAAATACAAGTATGAATATAAAAGGAAATATAAAGCTGAATATTACTGCCGAAGGACTTCTGAATATTGCCGTTAAACTTGCCCTTGTGATCGACAGCATGGCTCTGGTCTGACTATATTGCTGCATTCATTAAATTTTGGTAAAAGTATTGTAAAAAACGGCTGCTTAAAAAAAGAATTTACAGAAAGCGACAAGTGTCGTATATTTGGGCGTCAAAAGTCGTACATGAAAAAATCAATCAAAAAAAAATCAACCGGTTACAGCCAGCATCCCATTGTAAGCAAGCTGCACGAACCGGAAATATCTTACCGCGCCATTAAATCTTATCCTGCTGTAAAAGTAAAAGATTTCACCTACAGCGATTTTAAAAAAATGGCGGATAAGGTTCCTTTTACACAGCTGCAGTGGGCGGCTATCCTGCATGTCAGCGAACGTACTCTTCAGCGCTATGCCAAGAGCAACGCCAGTTTTGCTGCCATCAATACCCAACGGGCGCTACAGATCGCCCATGTAATAAAAAAAGCGCGGGAGGTTTTTGGCGATATTAATAATTTTTATCACTGGATCAGCCGCAATCCTTCTACCCTTGAAGGAAATCTTTCTTTTGAATCACTCACTACCCATGAAGGCATTGAAAAAGTGTTAACTCAAATGGGCAGGATAGAACATGGTTTATTTGCATGAAAGTTTACCGCATCACCACAGATGCTTTTAAAGATGATATTTCCGGCGACGGTGCAAAGCTGTACGGGTCCCGTTGGAATACCAAAGGAAGCGCCATGCTTTATACCACGGAACATATTTCCCTCGCCGTTCTGGAAATGCTGGTGCACCTGCAGTTTAAAGAAATGCCCGCCGATTACTGGCTGCTGCAACTGAACATTCCCGATACGCTTACTGCGAATGAAATTGACGCCGCCAAATTAAAACTGCATTGGCAGGATGATCCCGGTTATACCCAGTTTATCGGCAATGAATTTCTGCGATCGCTTCCGGCTGCTGTACTTAAAGTTCCCTCTGCGATCATACCCGAAGAATATAATTTTCTTGCCAATCCTTTACATACTGATTTTAAAAAAATAAAAATCATTAAAAGCAAAGCGTTCCGGTTCGATAATCGTTTATTTTCGCTTTAATGAACACAGCCTATCTTTTAATCGGTGGCAATATGGGCCACCGGATCAACAATATCAAAACCGCCATTAAAAAAATTGAACAGCTCATTGGACATATCTCCCGGCAGTCCTCTATTTATGAAACTGCGGCATGGGGCAACCGACAGCAACCTGATTTTTTAAACCAGGTGATCGTTGTTGAAACAAAACTGGATCCGGCAAAACTGATGAACACGATCCTGATCATTGAAGAAAAAATGGGAAGGATCCGCAACAAAAAAAACGATCCGAGGGTAATTGATATTGACATTTTATTTTTTGAAAGGATGATCATTGATGAAAAAGATCTGAGCGTCCCGCATCCGCAAATTCAAAACAGAAAGTTTGTACTTGTGCCGTTGAATGAACTTTCTCCCAATCTGAAACATCCCGTTCTTAAAAAAACCATCCACCAATTATTAACAATATGTCCCGATAAACTGGAAGTGAAAAAATTTTGATTGTTGAAAGCGCATTTCAAGTTTACTTTGCACATATTAATTTTTATAACACAGATTATTGATGATTACACAGAAGTTGTTTAAAGTCTGCATTAGAACAACTGTTTGTAAAAACATAATGGTCGTACAACGAAGCCACCGGAAATAGATAAATTTTATTACCGTCTTCCCGACTTCCCGGCAAAGAAAAAATGAAGTACAGCTTTATCACCATCGAAGGAAATATAGGAGCAGGCAAAACTACCCTCGCACACCTGCTCAGCAAGCATTTTAATGCAAGGCTTATTTTAGAAGAATTTGCAGACAATCCCTTTCTTCCAAAATTTTATGAAAGTCCCGAGCAGTATGCTTTTCCGCTGGAGCTTTTTTTTATGGCTGAAAGATACAAGCAACTGAAAGATCTGTTGCAGACGAAAGATATGTTTCAGAATATTACCATCAGTGATTACCTGTTTACCAAATGCCTTTTGTTTGCCAAAATAAATTTAGGTGACGAAGAATTCAGATTGTATCAGAAACTATTTGATATTATTAATCCGCAGATCGTTCAACCGGATATTTTAATTTACCTGCACGCTCCGGTAAGCAGGCTGAAAGACAATATTAAAAAACGCAACCGCGATTACGAACAGAATATTTCCAACGAATATTTATTTACCCTTCAGGAAACTTATACGCAATACATCAAGCAACATAATATCAAAGCATTGTTTGTTGATGCGAGCAATGCTGATTTTTTAGGCAATGAGGAACATCTGAATGTTATCATTAACGCTTTGGATAAGGATTACGAAGCAGGTCAGCATTATTTAACGCTGCCTTAAAAAATAAATATGGATAAAAAACTTCCAAAAGAATTCTGGAATTTTCTTTTTGCCCGCTTATTTTTTGTACTGGGCCTGCGCATGATCACTACGATTGTTATTTACCAGGTGTTTCACCTGGCCAATACTTATATGGTGGGTATCGCCGGTCTGTGTGAATTTGTTCCTGCTGTGATTGCAGCTTTATATGCCGGACATTATATCGACACGCACAATAAAAAAAATATATTGATCTGGTCGTATGTTTTTTACCTGCTTTGCGGCGTAGCGCTTGCCATCACCAGTTTACCGGAAATAAATCTTTCGCCCAATACAAAGATCACCGTTATATTGTCTGTTGTTTTTTGTACCGGCATCACCCGTTCATTTGCCGGACCGGCTGCCAACAGCATGATCGCAGCAATTGTTCCGCGACATCAATTACCCAAAGCCATCTCGCTTAATTCTTCTACCTGGTTAACTTCTTCCATTGTAGGCCATGCAACAGGTGGATTGCTTATTGCAACTGCGGGTATCTCTAATGGTTATTTTGTAACCGTTGCGCTGATATTGATCGCAGGCTTTTTTGCACTTCAGTTAAAACCAAAACATCCAGTAGGCAATAAAGGCAATGAACCGATGATGCAGGCTATTAAACAGGGATTTTCATTCGTCTTTAATAATAAGAACCTGTTAGGCGTGATCACATTGGACCTGTTCGCAGTATTGTTTGGTGGCGCAGTTGCATTCATTCCTGAAATTGCTGATAAGGTATTGCATGCCGGTCCTATCGGGTATGGTTTTTTAAATGCATCCATGGATATCGGAAGTCTTGTAAGCATAGCAATGCTTGTATGGTTCCCGATGAAGAAAAGACAAGGACTTAAAATGTTGCTCGCTGTTGCATGTTTTGGTGCCTGCATTATTTTATTCGGATTATCAAAAGTGTACTGGCTCAGTTTCGGCGCACTGGCCATTGCAGGATTTTTTGATGGCATCAGTGTGGTGGTCAGAGGTACGATCGCACAACTGAGTACACCGGATGAACTAAGAGGCCGTGTGGCATCTATCAATCTGATCTTTATAAATTCATCTAATGAGCTGGGGCAATTTGAAAGTGGTATGACTTCCCGTTTTTTTGGAACATTGCCTGCGATCATTTTCGGAGGCGCCATGTCAATGCTGATCGTAGCTACGACCTGGATCAAATTTCCGAATCTGAAAAAACTGGAATATTGACGGAAAATATTTTACCACAGAGAAACAGGAGTTTAATACAGCACAGAGTTAAACGGGTTGTAACTCCTATAACTCCGTGAAAATTAACTCTATCAATTCTGTGGTAAAAAGGTGTTGTAAGAAATTTTTTTACATAACTTTCAGAAAGAATATCGAACAAGGAACAAGGAACAAGGAACAAGGAACCTTTTAAACCGTTAAACGTCTTAAACCTATATCATGCAACGCAGAACATTTATCCGCAGCACCGCATTAACCGCAGCAGGCCTCACACTTTTACGCAATCAAACCTTTGCCGGTTTTTTTGATCCTGCCTGGAAAATAAAAATGCTGAATGATAAGATTGGCGTATTCACTGAAAAGGGCGGCACCATTGCATTTCTGTTATCCAAAAAAGGAATTGTTGTAGTGGATGCCCAGTTTGCCGACACCGCACCGCACCTGATCGAAGAATTGAAAAAGAAAAATTCAAAATTCCATTTCCTCATCAACACCCATCATCACAGTGATCATACAGCAGGTAATATTGCATTTAAAGGAATTGTGAGAAAAGTAGTAGCACATGAAAACTCATATACCAATCAAAAAGCAGTAGCCGTTAAAAGTAAAACGGAAGACAAACAATTATATCCCGGAAGAACTTTTGATGAGAATGGCTGGTACCGAAATATGGGTGATGAAGAAATTCAGACTTATTATTTTGGCCAGGGACATACCAACGGCGATGCCATTATACATTTTGAGAACAGCAATATTGCACACATGGGCGATCTTGTTTTCAACCGGCGTTTTCCTTTTATTGACAGAAGTGCGGGCGCCTCTGTAAAAAGCTGGATAAAAGTCTTACACAAAACAGATCAGACTTTTGATAACAGTACGCAATTTATTTTCGGCCATTCGGCAAATGGATATGATATTACCGGGAATATTCAGGATATCCGCGCCTTTAAAGATTACCTGGAAAAATTATGGGCTTTCGGCGAAGCCGAAATAAAAGCCGGTAAAAGCAAAGCAGATTTTATAAAAAATAAATCCATTCCCGGTGTTATTGAATGGAAAGGCGATGGTATTGACAGAAGCCTTGATGCGGTGTATGATGAATTGATGGAGATGTAAAGAGAATTTGTCTGACGGTCTCAGTCTGACAACTTTTCGGCAATAGTCCTTTGATCTAAGATTAAAATAAATTTTCAATAATCAATGCTCAACAATCAATTCTCAAATTGAGAAGTTCTTCACCTTGAACATTGAAAATTGATAGTTGAATATTGAGCGTTTGTATTTATCACTATGGTTTTGCTTTTATAAGATTCTCCAATACATAATAAACAATCGGGCAGAATGTAGAATTCTTCAAGGTCAATGCCTGACGCTTGATGATCACATCTTCATCAGTATAAGGAAACCGTTCGCAATCAGATGGACGGACATCATAAACAGCGCAGTAATTATCAGCACCTAAAAAAGGACAGGGTTTGGCATTGGCAACATAATCGCCTTCGTTATCCATCACTAAATATTTTTCAATAAAATCGCCTTCTTTTATTTTCAGATATTTTGAAATACGTTTGATATCCGGCGTCTTAAATCTCGGACTGTAATTCCTGCAACAGTTGGCACATCCGAGGCAATCGATTTTTTCAAATGCTGCTTCATGCAGATCGGGCAGCTGGCGGAGAACAGTATTTTTATCAGCACGATGTAAGTATTGTTTATATACCTTCTGGTGTTCGTCAGATTTTTTTTCCCAGTTATTCAGTATGTCTTCAGCCATAATACAAATATCATGTTATTACACGGATTTTAAACGATTACATGGATTTAGAAAGATTATCCGAACCCTATACATTGCAACTCAATCCGTGTAATTGTATTCATAATCTGTGTTATAAAACAAGAAATCCCCAGCCTGTCAACAGCTTCAACAAACGCATTATTTTATGGCGCTGGCAACGTAACTTTGCGCCGCAAGGCAGGAAAATCACAGTTGACAAAGTTAATAGGTTAATAAAGGTAGAAGAGGCTACAAATTAAGAGCCTTTGTCAACTATCTCACCTCCGACAACATTCTCAACTTTCATGTCTTGCTAAAACAAAATACAATATGAATCTTTTCGAACAGCAGCAACACGAGTTTACTCCGCGCCACATTGGTCCTAATGAACAGGATACTGCAGCAATGCTTAAGACCATTGGCGAACCTTCATTGCAATCGTTGATTGATAAAACAGTTCCTCCTGCGATCCGCATGCAGCATCCGCTGAATATTCCAGTAGCAATGAGCGAACATGATTACCTCCAGCATATTAAAGAGCTTTCTTTTAAAAATAAATTATTCAGAAATTATATCGGTCAGGGTTATTATGGAACAATTGTCCCAAGTGTTATTCTGCGTAACGTTTTTGAAAATCCAGGATGGTATACGCAGTACACTCCTTACCAGGCAGAGATTTCGCAGGGAAGACTGGAAAGCCTGTTGAACTTTCAAACAATGGTGAGTGACCTAACTGCGTTGCCATTGGCCAATGCTTCTTTACTGGATGAAGCAACTGCTGCAGCAGAAGCCATGCATTTATTTTTTGGCGAACTGAACAAAGGCGATGATATTAAAAGGCCGAAATTCTTTGTTGATAATAATGTTTTTGCACAAACCAAAGATGTGGTCGTTACAAGAGCAATACCTATTGGAGCTGAAGTAATTTTTGGCGATTATAAAACATTCAATGCCGATGAAACTTATTTTGGTGCATTGGTTCAGTACCCGAATGCACAGGGATCGGTAGAAGATTACAGATCTTTTATCAGCAAAGTACATGCTGCGGGTGCTTATGTTGCCATGGCAACCGATCTGTTGTCGCTTACTTTATTAACGCCTCCCGGCGAACAGGGCGCTGATGTTGCATTGGGCTCTTCACAAAGATTTGGTGTGCCATTGGGATATGGCGGTCCGCACGCAGCTTTCTTTACAGCAAAAGAAGAATTCAAGCGCAGCATTCCCGGACGCATCATCGGTGTAAGCATTGATGCCAATGGCAACCGTGCTTTACGCATGGCTTTGCAGACAAGAGAGCAACATATCAAAAGAGAAAAAGCAACTTCCAATATTTGTACAGCACAGGCATTGCTGAGTAATATGGCTGCGATGTATGCAGTATTTCATGGCCCGGATGGTTTGAAAAATATTGCCAAACGTGTTGCATTGCTTACGCAGACATTGGCTGATGCATTGGTGCAGCGTGGTTTTGAGCTGGTGAGCAATTCATTCTTCGATACAGTATCGGTTAAAGTGGATGACGTTAGTCCTTACAAAGCAAAAGCTGAACGTCAGCAATTGAATTTCTTTTATACAGATAATAAAACCATTTCTATTTCCCTGGATGAAACCACATCGCCCAAAGATTTGTTTGATGTGATCAACAGTTTTGAAAACGATACCGACCCTGTTGCGTTTGAAATAAATTTTGATGATGCACTCACGCATATCCCTACCCCATTAACAAGAACATCGGAATTTTTAACCAATGCGGTTTTTAATTCACATCGGAGCGAAAGCCAGATGATGCGTTATATAAAAAGCCTGGAGAATAAAGATCTTTCTTTAAATACGAGCATGATCAGTTTAGGAAGTTGTACCATGAAACTGAATGCGGCCAGTGAGATGATGCCGTTGAGCTGGCCCGAATGGAGCAATATTCATCCGTTTGCACCGATGGATCAGACAGGAGGTTATACAGCAATGATCAATAATTTAAGTGATTATCTCTGTGAAATCACTGCATTTGATGCCTGCAGCCTTCAACCCAATAGTGGTGCCCAGGGCGAATATGCGGGTTTACTGGCAATCAGGAATTTTCATATTTCCAATGGTGATATGCACCGCGATGTAATGCTGATCCCGATCAGTGCGCATGGAACCAATCCTGCGAGTGCAGTGATGGCGGGTATGAAAGTAGTGGTGGTAAAAGCATTGGACAATGGATACATTGATGTAAATGATCTGAAAGAAAAAGCAGAAAAATATGCGGCAAATCTTGCGGGCATCATGATCACATATCCGAGTACGTATGGTGTGTATGAAGAAACAGTAAAAGATATTACAACGATCATTCACCAATATGGCGGGCAGGTTTATATGGATGGTGCCAACATGAATGCGCAGGTAGGATTGACTGCTCCTGGTTTGATCGGCGCTGATGTTTGTCATTTGAATCTGCATAAAACATTTGCCATTCCTCACGGTGGCGGTGGGCCTGGAATGGGACCGATCTGTGTAAAGTCGCACCTTTCAAAACATTTACCCGGACATTTTACTTTAAATAATACAGCAAGCGATGGTGCTGTTTCTGCTGCGCCTTATGGCAGCGCTTCCATCCTGCTGATCTCTTATGGATATATCAGGATGCTGGGCACCACGGGAGTTCAGGCGGCAACAGAATATGCAATACTCAATGCCAATTATATGAGGGCACGTTTGCAGAATGATTACGACATTTTATATTTAGGAACCAATGGCACCTGCGCTCATGAATTCATTGTTGACCTACGGCCTTTTAAAAAATCTGCAGAAGTAGAGGCGGTTGATATTGCAAAACGTTTAATCGATTACGGCTTCCATGCACCAACGATGAGTTTTCCGGTGGCGGGTACAATCATGATCGAGCCTACAGAAAGTGAAGACAAAGCAGAGCTGGATCGTTTCTGTAATGCATTATTGGGTATTCGAAAAGAGATTGCAGCAATAGAAAACGGCACTGCTGATAAAAAAGAAAATGTGCTGAAACATGCGCCCCATACACAATTCACAGTGATCAGCAATGAATGGACAAGGCCTTATTCAAGAGAGGAAGCCGCATTCCCATTGCAATATGTAAGGCATAATAAATTCTGGCCTGCAGTTGCAAGGGTGAATGATACTTACGGTGACAGGAACCTGATCTGTACCTGCGAACCGGTTAGTGCTTACATGGAAGAAGAGAATGCATAATTAATACACAATGCACAATGTTCAATGTTCAATGTTTAGAGCTCTTCAACTTGACCAATGAATATTGAGCATTGAATATTGAACATTTCGTTTGTGAGCTGTAGCAACCTTATTGAGCATCGTTGTGTCACTCTCTTTTACCACATATCTTTATTGAGCAAATAAATACAGTGAACATCAAAATAATTAACGCAACCCTCTTTACCGGCGATTCTATTTTAGAAAGCGGAACGATCGGAATCAAGGACGGAAAATTCTGCGATGCCGGTTCATCACTTCCTGATGAAATCATTGATCTTGAAAACGACTGGCTGGTACCGGGTTTCATTGATCTGCAATTGTACGGCGGCAACGGTGAATTATTTTCAGACAAACTATCGGTTGAATCATTGCGAGCAACTTATGATTATTCGATCGCCGGTGGTGCCACTTCTATTTTGCCAACCATCGCTACCAATTCGGAAGCAATTATTTTTAAAGCGATCGATGTTATCAAAGCATATCAGCAACAAAAACGCCCGGGCATTTTAGGATTGCATCTCGAAGGGCCGTTTATCAATCCTTTAAAAAGAGGTGCTCATCTTGAAAAATATATCCAGCAGCCAACGCTGGATCTGGCAAAAAAAATAATTGATAAAGCAGAAGGCGTAATAAAAATAATTACACTGGCTCCTGAATGTTGCGATGAAAAGATCATTAGCTATTTTATTGACAACGGAATTATCTTATCTGCCGGGCATTCTAACGCAACCATTCAAGAGGCCAATAACGGATTTGAACGAGGCATTCAACTCGTAACACATTTATTCAATGCCATGAGCCCGTTGAATCATCGCGAACCAGGTTTACCGGCAGCGGCCATGTTAAATGAAAATGTATCAGCAAGTATTGTTGCAGATGGCTATCATGTAAATTTTGAAATGATCAGACTCGCGAAAAAAATAATGAGTGAAAGATTGTTCCTTATCACTGATGCAGTAACAGGTTCAGGCGGCGTATATCCGCATCAACTTTCTGGTGACAGGTATATACTACCTGATGGAACATTGTCCGGCTCTGCATTAACCATGATGAAAGCCGTTCAGAATTGTATAGAAAAAGTCGGCATTTCAAAAGTAGAAGCTTTTAGAATGGCTTCATTATATCCTGCAAAAGCGTTGCACATCGATGATCAGTATGGAAAAATTGAGAACGGATATGTTGCGGATTTTTTAAGAGTTGATGATCATCTCCAAATCAAAGAAGTTTTTAAAAACGGGTTGAGAGGTTAGAATTATGAGTTATGAGTTATATACAATGGATGTTTTTGTATTTGCAACTCTTAATTCTAAACTCATAACTCTCAACTTTTGAGAGAATTTACAAGGTCAATATAACCCTGCATCGCCTCCTCTTTATTTTTTCCCTTTAAACCGGCCCATGCATCATACTTCGCTTTTCCTACAAAATCAAACATATTGGTAGGCGCTTCTGCTGTATTATCACCTTCAGTTCCCTGTTTGTATAAACTATATAATTTCAATAAAGTTTCGTTATCAGGTTTGGAAGAAAGGCTTTTACTGTCTGCCGCAGCCTGTTCAAATAATGATTTCAGTTCCATTTAAATAGTTTAATTGTTATATTGCTTCATTGCTGTATTCTTTAATTGTTATTTACTGAGACAATCTGAACACTACTCAGCAGCCATTAAACAATACAGCAATTCAACAATTTATTCATGCACAGCCAGCACCGGTACTTTACTGTGGTAAACCATTTCACGCGTATGCTGTTCTTTAAAAAGTCTTGAATAAAAACTATGATGTCTGGGAGCAATGATGATCATATCAATATCCTTGTCTTCAGTAAAACTATTCACTGCTTCATGAAAATCATACAGGCGCATAAAATAAAATTCCGGATTGAATTCAGCCAGTAAAGTTTCCATCTTATCTCTTTCTTCTTTGAAGTCGGCCGTTAATGAAATATAATGGCGGCTGTCTACATTTAAAATATGAAGAGAAGGTTTAAAATCCTGCAGCACTCTTTTAACGGCAAGCAACGCAGGTGTTTCATCTACATATTTCATTTCAGATGCGATCAGCACATTTTCAATTTTAGTATAAGTCGCACCTGATGGAACGATCAGCACAGGGCATACATTTTTATCGGCCATCTTTAATGTATTGGAACCGGAAAAACGCTGGGCCAGTGGAGATTTACCGGTTAACCCCATAACAATCATGTAAGCGGATTTCACATGTGCAAATGCTGCAAGGCTGTCGATAAAATTATCTCCGGATTCAACTACTGTCTCAATCTGCTGCACACTTTCAATAAGTTCATTGCGGAGGCTGGTAAGATAATCCCTCGAAACAGCTGCATTATCACTGCTGTCATAAAAATGATAAAGTACCAATGTTACATCTGCTCTGCCCCTGTACATCAGGGCCGCATAATGAGCAGCATTGAGGGAGGTTTCAGAAAAATCCAGCGGAACGATTACTGTTATCATGTAATAAATTTTAAGTGCACAAAATAAATAAAATAATATGGAATAAGATTCTCTTTTATAATTTTATATGGTATTCCAATGATTAAATATAGTACTATCATACAGCAGTTTGAAGAACAGGGTGAAAAAACCGGCTGGACCTATATAACCGTTCCTGCGGTTATTGCACAACAATTAAAGCCAGGCAATAAAAAAAGTTTCAGGGTAAAAGGAAAACTCGATCTATACCCGATTGAAGGTATTGCATTAATGCCCATGGGCGAGGGAAATTTTATCATGGCATTGAATGCTGATATACGCAGGGCCATAAAAAAAAGGAAGGGGGCAAAACTGGAAGTTCAACTGAGTGTAGATAACAAGCCCATTACTGCATCACCCGAGCTGACTGCCTGCCTGGAAGATGAGCCTGCAGCACTGGAGTTTTTCAATACACTTGCCCAATCTCACCGGACTTACTTTATTAAATGGGTTGCCAGTGCAAAAACAGAAATGACCCGCACAAAACGGATCGCACAGATGGTAACTGCACTGGCAAAGGGTTGGGGCTTTGCAGAAATGGTCAGGGCCGGGAGAAAAAATCCTGATATGTAGCATTAGGACAGTTCCAAAATTATCTGGGTTTATATGATATTTATATTATCTTCACCAATAATAACTAATAACAATTATAACATGGACAACAAACAACAAGGCATCGTAAAGTTTTTCAACCCTGAAAAAAGGTTCGGTTTTATCAAACATGATGATTCCAATAAAGAAACTTTTGTACACGCCAGCGGCCTCATAGACCAGATTGCTGAAGGAGATAAAGTAGAATTTGAAGTGGAAGAAGGCCAGAAAGGAATGACTGCAGTGAAAGTAAAAAAGATCTAATACATTTTACCAACGAATTCTGTGAGGGCTGCAATTATTGCGGCCCTTTTTATTTTTAGCCTGCATGGGTAAATAGTTTTATTGTTATATTGCTATATTGTTGAATAACTAACAATCAGGTAATGCCATCAATTAAAAAAAATATCTCCGCTTTATGGATCGGCAGGTTCTGGCAAAAGAGCCGGTTGCTTTGCAGTATTACGATATTGTTTTTTTGTTGCTCTGTTTTTGCCAATCTTCTTCAATTGGAGACCAGCCCGTTTTTTATCTGGGATATGTATAAAAATCCGGTGCGTGATAAAATGGATTATGACGTTTACCTCATCGGGTATAACAACAATGGTATTTTAAATTTTAAAAACACCTGGAAAGAACCACAAAAAATTTACCTGACCAGTCCGTTGTTTTATTATATGGAGTACAAAGAAAACAACAGCATTGAGAATTCAAGGAAATATATGGAAGATGTATGGGCGGCTAAACATCCTGCATTTAAATGGTTATTGCCTTATCTGAATAACAGTGCTGAACAGTTTGCAGCTTTTCCAGACTGGTATAAAAAATATCTTTCCTCCATTCTTCATCAGGAAATAAACAATATTGATATCATTAAAACGCATGTACAGTTTATGGATGATCAGTCTTTAAAAACAATGTCTTCAGATACCATTCACCTGATACCATAACGTGAATACAAAAAACAGGATCATATTAACCCGCATTGTAACTGCATATATCCTGCTGTTCCTGCTGCTTCGTTTTTTTTTGCATGTTACACCTTCAAGACTGCTGCAGCCGCCGCTTTCAAACGGTTATATGGATATTACCTACTGGGCATTCCGTGTTTCCGGAATACTAAATTTTATTGTTGCTCATCAAACTGTGGCTGTACTTTTTGATCTATTATTATTTTCAACTGCAATCCTTACTTTATTCTTTCCATTAAAAAGAAGATTTATTATTCCGTTCTCGTTACTGCTTTTTTTATTGGCACTGATCTATAATAATTACAGTCTGCACCACAACCAGACCATGGCCGGGTTTATGATCGTGCTGTTTGCATTCTGGCCACGGGACAATGAAAAAAGTTTTTTTCTCTGGCAGGGGGTCCGGTATCTTACCTGCCTCATTTATCCACTTTCCTTTTTTTGGAAAACAGTTTATGGAAAAGCTTTTTATTACTGGCCACAGGGTATTGGAAGTGCAAAGGCTAACCTGGTAGAATACATGTATGTAAATCCGGAAAGTTCTTTTACCAGTGTTATTAAATGGTTCTTACAGCATAGCTGGATATTGAACGCGGGCACAACAATGATCGTATTGATGGAATTGCTGATGCTGACAGGACTGTTCACTAAAAAGTATGACCGCATTTTATTCTGGTTCCCGGTTATCATTCATGTAAGTACGTATTTTTTTGCAGACGTGTTGTATTATGAGTTACTGGTAATGGATATTTCTTTATTGAGCATGCTGCAAATAAATACAATCGGCAAACGTTTACCTTTATTATCTTTAGGCAGTCATCTTTAAAGGATGTTGTTTATTTAAAAATGAAAAGTCTGCTTCAAAAAATATTCGGGCTCCGCAAAGATGTAGGACTTAATTTTTACTGGGCGCATTTCTTTTTCCGGCATATATTAAGACAGCATACTGATGTGCCCTGGGCAATTCATTATACATCATCTGTTTATTATCCAAAAAAAATAACCCGCGGAAAAAATGTATATCCCGGTGATTCGCCCGGCAATTTTATAGATGCCCGTAATGGTATCAGCATTGGTGATTATACCAACCTGGGACCCAATGTAGGAATCGTTTCTGCAAATCACGATTTTGTGGACAATACACAATACAATAATAATGGTCAGCCTATCAGCATCGGTTCTTTTTGCTGGATCGGCATGGGTGCAGTTATTCTGCCGGAAGTTAGATTGGGTGATTTCACGATCGTGGGCGCAGGCGCAATCGTTACACAATCCTTTACTGAAGGTTATTGCGTGATTGCCGGTAATCCTGCGAAAATTATAAAACAATTAGATAAAACTCTGTGTGAATCATTCCGCCAGTCAAAATATAACAGCTAAGGTATTTAAACGTTCCGGCCTGTTATCACTTGCAAGGCTGCTGCAGGTTGCAGTTACCTTTATCATTTTCTGGATATTTTCTTTATCGCTTTCCAAAGAAGCGTATGGCATTTATCAAAAAACATTTGTACTGGTCAGTTTTTTCAGCGGACTCTGTTGCCTGGGACTGCCCATTCTGATTGCATCACTTCCCTCATTTTCCACGGGTAATTATATTCTTGCAGTTTTGAAGAAGTCCCGGTTCATTTACGCATTCATCATTATTTCATCGGCTGTTTTTATCTTATTGCTGGCCGATTTTATTTCATTACAGGCACGTATTACAGTGCTGATCCTGGTGTTGTTTAATGCATTGTATCTTGTGATGGAAACTTATTTGGTGAAACTCCAGCGTGACGGTTATGTATTGTTCAATAATATTTTTTATACCGGGCTCTATTTTGTTTTACACTTTGCTGCAGTTAAACAACCGCTGTTCCAGCTTGAACAGTTATTATTATGGCTATGCTGTTTGTCATTTGCGAGAATGATTTTATTGTTTTTTTTCAACAGAGCAGTAATATCAGCTGATACAATAACAGTTACAGAGAGTGGTAATGCTCATTATTTTAATCAGTGGAAATTTCTTTCGCTGAATGAAGCATTGGATATTTTTTCGAGGCAGGTAGATAAATTATTTTTATTATGGTTACTCACTGCTGCTTCTTTTGCGGTATATTTTAATGGCAGTTACGAAATACCATTGATCGGCATTTTAATTTCTACAACCGGAACGTTTATTACGATGCAGGCCGTACAGCAGCAGGATCCTGCACACGTAAAATTATTGCTTCAGCAAAGCACTCTTATATTGGCGTGCATCCTGTTTCCCATTTTCTTTTTCTTATTGTTTAATGCAGGAGCACTGTTCCAGGTAATTTTTAAAGGCAATTATAATGATTCGATTCCTGTCTTCCTGATCAGCTGCTGCATCATTCCGTTGCGCATAATGAACTACACGGCAATATTACAGGGATATCATAAAGGAAAAGAAATACTGATCGGAAGCGTTACGGGTTTAATTGCGAAAATTATATTCAGTGTAATCCTTTATATAGTATGGGATGTACGTGGCGTGGCGCTGGCATTCATTCTCGGAACTTTTGCCCAGATCATTTATTATCTTATTCAAACTGCTGATCTGCTGAAGACAGGACTAAGTCGTTTGCTGCCTTATGCTAAATTATTTTTACTTTTTATCATTGCCGGAACGATCAGTTATGCGGGAGAATTTTTTTCAACTGATTTCTCAATGGATTTTTTTCTACTCGCCCAAGGGACCATTTGTCTTTTACTGATGGCTGCCGGTATTTTTTTCGTGCTCAAAAAAAGTAAGCAGTGAGAATGACCATTTCAGCTTAAATTTATATTCTAATAATTTTCAATGGCAGTCCTCCGGAAAATAAACAGTAAGGCTAAAACAGAGATCAATACAGGTTTCGGTACCAACACATCAGATTACGGCGGACGTTATATCAATAAAAACGGAAAAGCCAATATTGAAAAGAAAGGGCTTGGTTTGCTGGAACGCATCAGCTGGTATCATGCCATGCTTGCATTGCCGCGTTGGAAATTTTTGGTACTCATTTTCTTATTTTTTATTCTTATCAATTTTGTGTTTGCGTTAATCTACATGCTCATTGGTGTAGAACACCTGAGTGGTATGCTTACTGAAAATAATACGCAGAAATTTGGTGAAGCTTATTTTTTCAGCGCACAAACATTTACTACCGTTGGCTATGGCCGCGTGAATCCTACTGGTTTCATGGCAAGTGCAATGGCTTCCTTTGAAGCCCTGATAGGATTACTGAGCTTTGCGTTGGCCACCGGTCTTTTTTATGCACGCTTCAGCAAACCCAAAGCCTATCTGCGTTTCAGTCAAAACGCATTGATCGCTCCTTATCGCGATGGCATTGCATTAATGTTACGGGTAGCTCCTTTCAAGAATACAAATTTAACGGATGCAGAAGCAAAGGTTTCATTGGGCATGTCGCTGGAAGAGAACGGAAAAATGGTCAACAAATTTTTTCCCCTCGATCTTGAATTTGATAAAGTCAATGCTTTGTCGCTCAGCTGGACGATTGTTCATCCAATTACCGAGACAAGTCCTTTATATAAATTTACGCCGGAAGATTATGCTTCAACGAAAGCAGAATTACTTGTATACCTCAAAGCATTTGATGATATGTACAGCAATACGATTGTTGCAAGAACTTCGTACCTGTTCAGGGAACTGGTGATCGGTGCAAAATTTATTCCGATGTATCACAGAAATACTGAAGGCAATTCAACCATTCTTGATTTTGAAAAAATAGGCGTGTTTACGCCCGTTGATGTAAGCTTTGCATTTGCAGCCTCCAGTAATGAAGCCGTTGTTAATGGTTGATCTTTTTTTCAGGCACCCAGTTTTTTAAAACGATGCTATTCTTCGGGCTGATGAAAAAAATATAGAGCAATGCCAGTAAAGGCAGATTGGCCAACAGTAATAATAATTTCAATCCACTTATAATGTAAGCAATGAACAGGCATAAAGTTATTCCTGCTGCGGTAAGCATTCCGACATTATCTATCACTGCGTTCGCCAGAAAAAAATAAGTACAGCCCGGCTGGTATTTCAGTTTGATTTTTTTTGATGAATGAAACCCATTTGTAACCGCAAGCGTAGTTTCGGCAGCAGTACAATTAATGAGTGTTGGCTCTTTTTCTTTCAATTGAAAAATGCCGGTGCCATTTATTACCGCACGCAATGGGAGCAATCGCAGCAGCCAATGCTTCTGGCGAAGAATTACAATATTACACGGAGCTTCCGTAATGAAGTTTATTTAAGGCTGTTAATGATCGCTGCAAACTCAGTGGCTACCAATGATGCACCGCCTATCAAACCACCATCCACATCAGGCTGACCAAAAATTTCTTTTGCATTGGAAGCTTTTACACTTCCTCCATATAAAATAGAAATACTGTCGGCAACACCATTACCATATTGCTTTGCGAAAACTTTTCTTATATAGGCATGTATCTCCTGCGCCTGTTCACTGCTGGCTGTTTTACCGGTGCCGATCGCCCAGATAGGTTCGTAGGCAATAACGAATCCTGTTAAATGATCTGCTGTCAAATGAAACAGACTTTCTTTTAATTGATTTTCTACATATTCATTTTGTGATCCTGCATCACGCACACTCAAAGGTTCGCCGCAACAGAAGATCGGCTTTAAATTATATTCAAAACAAATATTCACTTTACCTGCGAGCATTGCATGGCTTTCCATAAAATATTCTCTGCGTTCGCTATGGCCGATGATGACATAATCAGTTCCGATACTCTGCAGCATTGCGGCACTGACTTCGCCGGTATAGGCGCCGCTTTTTTTATCATAGCAATTCTGAGCGGCCGTAAAAACATTTTTCTTACCGGATAATTTTTTATTAACCGCCTGCAGGTATGGAAACGGAACGCCAAAAACGGCTTCCTGATTTTCGTTTAAGGTATGATCTGTTTTCAGCAGTTCATCTATTAAACTTTCTGCTTCCTGCAAAGTGAGGTTCATTTTCCAGTTGGCTGCTGCTATTTGTTTTCGCATGATATATTTAATCGTTTAAAAAATTAAGGTTTAATGATTGCAGGTGGATTGCAAATATCAGTTAAAATCTGTTTCTCAGCTTCGGTAATTGCCTGGCCTTTAAATTTTTTCCAGTTATTAATATCGGTTAATGCTTTTTCCAATAAATATTTTTCGCCATTACAGCCCCAGGAAAAATCGGGAATAAATTTAGGCGTCAATCCATTGTTAAAAACATTACAACAAACACCTACCACCGTTCCGGTATTGAAAGAAGTATTGATGGCTGCCCGGCTGTAGTCACCCATCAAAAGACCAAACTTTGTTCCGGCATTGATCTCAATTTTATCGAGCCTGATCTTAATATTACCTGCGGTATTTTTAATATTGCTGTTGCTGGTGCCTGCCCCGAGATTACACCAGTAACCCAATACACTGTCGCCCAGGTACCCATCATGTGCTTTATTACTATAACCCATCATCACTGAATTTTTGATCTCACCACCAACCGTGCAATGAGGCCCGATGGTAGTTGCACCATAAATTTTGGCGCCCATTTTCACAACAGCATTTTCGCCAATAGATAAAGGCCCGCGTAACATGCTGCCTTCCATTATTACTGCATTTTTTGCAATATAGATCGGGCCATCACCGGCATTTAAAAAACAGTGTTCTATTGTTGCTCCGGCTTCTATAAATATGTTACTGCTGTTAATAACTCTGTTGGTTGACGAAATAGAAACAGAAGTTCTTCCTTTGGTCAGCAATGAATAATCCTGGCGCAGTGCCCAGTCGTTGAGCCTGATAATATCCGTTGAGTTCTCAATGATTTTTATTTCATCTGGATTGATAATGCCAGGCAGTTGCAACGGAGTGATTTCCTTTTCAGTCAGAAGAAGAGCGTCAGACTGTGATAATAGTTTCCATTTTTCACGGATGGTCAATATGCCAATGCGTAGATCTTCGGGAAGACGCGTTTGGATGAAGGGATAAAAATGATCTCCCTGTATCTTCGAGAAAGTGGGGTTCATGAGTTTGTTTGATATGAAATTAATGAATATCGCACAAGGAACAAGGAATTACGAACAAGGAAGTCGAATACAAAAGAACAGACAATTATGTCCTGATACCGACTTCAAGATTCAACATTCCTTGTTCCTTGTTCAATATTCTACTTCCTTGTTCGATATTAAAAAATCCCCCCGGAGAACCGAAGGGATTTAAAGTATAGCCATGAAAAACAAACTTCCAGTAAATATAATATTTACTATAATTAATGCGCTCTTTTTTCGTAACGTTTTTTGAACTTGTCGATACGTCCGGCAGTATCTACCAAAACGTTCTTACCTGTATAAAACGGATGTGATGTATTGGAGATCTCCAGTTTAATAACCGGGTATTCGTTCCCATCTTCCCATTTGATCATTTCTTTTGACTGTGCGGTAGAACGGCTTAAAAAAGTATGTCCGTTACTCATATCCCTGAACACTACAACGCGGTAACTATCGGGATGGATGCCTTGTTTCATATTTTATTTTTTTGTGCATGGATTTGGCCATGCGGTTTTAGAAGGCTGCAAAAATAGGGGTTTCGGCTGAGATAGAGAAGGAAAAAGCTCTGTTTTCTAGCTTCTCATATTCTCAAACTGCAGTGCCAGACCCAGATTCCAGCTTTTGCTCGCCTGGATCACTTCCTGTAGGTCATCGATCTTTTTGCCGGTTACCCTTATAATATCATCATTTATACTGGCCTGCACCTTAAGGCCAGCATCTTTAATGAGCTTGACAATCTTTTTGGCGTCTTCCTGTTTGATCCCATTGCGCACCAGAACTTCTTTTTTAGTAACCTTTCCGCTTGGAAAAGCTTCTTTGCTGAGATCGTATATTTCGGCTGCAAGCCCTTGTTTCATACTGCGACTGATCATCACATCTGTGATCTGGTCGATCTTCATTTCGCTATCAGCCTCCAGGTTTATTTTAAAATCTTTTTTATTAAGGTCTATCACTACATGACTGTTCTTAAAATCAAAGCGGTTGGTAATCTCTTTTTTTACAGTATTGATGGCGTTGTCCAGCGTCTGCAGGTCTACTTTGCTGGTAATATCAAATGATGGCATGCTTAAAAAATTTAAAAGTTGAAAGGTCAACCCCGAAAGAATTTTCGTTCTGCAAATATAAAAGAAAACCTGCCCTTTTACCGGCAGGTTTGTTTTATGAGTACCAACTATATGTCTTAGCTACCCGATTTAACCCTTCCTTTTTCTTCATTTGCACCACCGATCTGGCGTTTAGGCGCCGCGGTTCCTTTTCCTTTACTGAAACGGTAAGTAAAGCTCAGGCTTACCTGTCTGCTGTCACGCATCTCACTGAATTTGGTATCAATATATCCATATTGTGCAGAACCCTGAGCGTTCTGGCTATGGAAAATATCCCGTATACCCATTTTAAGCGTTCCTTTATTTTTCAGGATAGTTTTTGAAACACCGGCATTCATTGCACTCATAGCGCTGATATTGAAAACGCCGTCCAGGCCTTTGCTGCGGTAGAAGCCATCAGCGCTCGCTTTCCATCCTTTTCCAAAATTAAATTGAGCAGATACATTTGACATGAATAAAGTACTCTTCAGTTTTACATATCCGTTATTGATGATGCCTTTATAAATGTTATTGGAAACATTGGTATATACATTTAAATCCAACCATTTTTTGACAGGTATCTGTGCACTGATAGCCAGGCCCAATTGCTGTTGGGAAGCGATATTACTTTTTTTGATATAAGTTTCTTTAGTAGCATCGTTCTGTTCAAAAATATCATTGATGATATCAGTTGCTTTATAATAATTGAACGTAGTATTTAAGAAGTTTTTATAACTATGGCTTAACTCTATATTATGACTGAATTGTGGCTTCAGCTCAGGATTTCCAACCTGGTAAGTATATTTATCCAGGAAGAAATAAAATGGATTCAGATCACCGTAGTCAGGTCTTTCAATCCTTCTTCCGTAATTTAATGAGAAAACATTTTTCTCATTCATTTTATAACTGAGATAAGCTGTCGGGAACAACTGTGTATAATCTCTTTTAAAATTCTGGCCGGTGGTCAGCTGGTTACCTTTTGAATTGGTATTTTCCAAACGCAGACCAACCTGCGCATCCCATTTTTTATTGAGTGAACCCGAAACATTTACATAAGCAGCTTTGATCTGCTCTTCATACAAAAAATGATTGCTTCTTCCATAATCAGGAACCAGGATATTATTTTTTGAGCTGTCGTATTTTGCATCGTTATCTGTTTTTACAGAACTGTATTTTAAACCCGCTTCCAGTTTTGCTTTACCGATATTCTGGGCATAATCTACTTTGGCGCTGTAAATAGTAATATCAGACGGAATAGTTCCGATCAATGTATCACCCGGAGCATTTTTTATATTATTAGCATCAAAATAATTATTGCTCAATGTTTGTTTGCTGGAAGATTTGTAATTGCTGTAATCCAGGTCTGCTGTGAGTTCCCGCCCGGCACTGTCAAATACATGGCGCATATTAAAATTGCCGCTGAAATTTTTCCAGGAGTTATTCATTTCACTGAGTGCAGTTGTTCTTGACAATACCTGGGACTGTGCATTTTCAAGAAAAGTATTGTTATCGTTGCGGAAAGTTTCGGGATTGTAAAATCCTGATACTACTGCCCCTACTGTTGTTTTTTTACTTACATAATAATCAATTCCAAGTTTAAGATCGTTGTTTTGATTGGCACCGCGAAGCCTTGCCTGCTGATCAAAAATATTGAGTAGTTCTTTTGTATCCTTATCCCGGAACTTACGGAGGATATCAAGGTTCTGCCATTTATTTCTGTAGCTGTAACTATAATTACCAAACAGGTTTACTTTATTTTTTCTGAAATTCAGGTTAATGCTTTCGTTGGTCCTGGAAACCAGTCCCTGTGTGTAACCGGTGGTTGCCGAACCATTAAACCCGATTGTTTTTGTTTTTTTTGTTTTGATATTGATGATGCCGGAATTTCCTGATGCATCATATTTCGCAGAAGGGTTGGTCATGATTTCTATCTGATCAAGCTGAGCAGATTGCATATTGCGCAACAGATTCGCGAGGTCTGCACCAGAAAGGTAACTGAGTTTACCATCTATCAATACCTTAACACCCTGTTTTCCTTTGAGACTGATATTACCATCTTTATCGACAGTAACACCCGGAGATTTTTCCAGTACTTCAAGAGCATTTGAGCCCACATTACTGATTGATGCATCTACATTGACCACAGTTTTATCGATCTTATGTTCGATCAATGGTTTTTTGGCAACCACAGTTACGCCTTTCAGATTTTTTGTTTCAGGGATGAGTTGAAGGGTGCCTAGGTCAACAACGGCATTTGTAGAATTGATACTGATTTGCTCACTGAAAGTTTTACTGTGGCCAACTGAAGTAGCCAGTACCAGGTAATTACCGTCTTTTACGTTATCGAATTGAAAATGTCCCTGTTTATCTGCAAAAATGGCCTTGACCAGGCTGGAATCTTTTGCTTTTACAAGGGAAATTGTAGCGGCATCAATGATTTTCTGATTACCGCCGTCTTTAATGTTACCGGAAATTTTTCCGTTTTGGGCCAGGCTGGATAAAGCGATGCTCATAGCAGCCAGCAGGCTGAAAATTTGTTTCATGACTATACTTTTTTTATTATTAAATGGCTAAAATCTAGTTATATACTTTAATAACTACTTCACAAAAGTAGGTACTTTGTTTTGCATAGTACATTGCTTGATACTGAACGGCAAAATAAGTTGATATCTGGTAAATAAACTCTGTGATACCATACGTTCATCTAAAAATAAATGTTACAAAACTGTAATAATTACTTTTCAGGAGTAAAACTATCTGGTTCTTATTAATAAAATTGCTGTAAGCCCGCAAACTGCCGGAATCAGTCTGTGAAAGACTGAATATTCCAAATGAAGCGGATCAAGATAATCGGATCAAATATTTTCCGTTCTGGGGGAGCGTAGTTTGAGTACAATGATGAATATTATTCCTGTAATAACCAATCCTGAGGAAATCAGTTCAGCCTGTGTTGGATGAAAACCGAACATTGAATAAGTATTATTGACCCTGATTTTTTCGATCAGAAACCGCTCAATGCCATTCAATACCAGGTAAATTCCAAAGACAACACCCGCAGTGCGGATCTTTTTCCGGATTGCCCATAAAAAAAGGAAAAGAAGCAGGCACATTACCGTTTCATAAAAGGCCGTGGGAAAAACCGGGAGCGGTAATACACGATTGTGTTCATCTTTATCTCCGGGAATAAGAATCCCATCAATATTTACATTTTTTGGATAAGTATAGGCCAGCATCCACTTAGGAAGAAATGAGGGCCCTTTGAAGTAAATATGCGGCACTTCCGCGAGGCTTGAATGCGTTTGATTATGGCCATCGGTATATGCTGCTGCTGAATCACCGGTCGGTACTTTTCCTTCCAGGAAATATGTTTTGTTGGCCTCCAGTTGTCTGTCAAAATCACCGGGATTTGCTTCTATTACTTTACCATTGGCATCGCTGATATATGCACTATTGAAAACACCCCAATCACCATCGCCGGCAACCTGGCAACCAATGCGGCCTAATGCATAAGCAATCATCAGAGCCGGAGCAACTGCATCAGCGAGGTACGCCAGCTTTATTCCCTTTTTAATTGCATACCAGCAAATAGCAATAGTTGCTACAATCAATCCGCCATAAAACGTAAGACCTGATTGTGAGAAAAGTCGTCCAATGGGATCTTTAATAAATTCATTCCAGTTCTCCAGGTTATCGAAAATTTTTGCACCGAGAATACCGAATATCAAACCCAGTATTATAATGTCGCCAACTCTGTCATGTGGCCAGATGCGCACCGTTCTGCGTTCGGGTTCTTTAAGTTTTTGTTTATTTTTTTCGTACCATTTTAATATAAAAAGCGAAAGCCCCAGCAGCAGTCCTCCCCAGATGCTACCGCTTTTACTGAAAATATATTCCTGAGCGTTGACGGCATCAGGTTTTTCAAAAAAAAGTCCGAATAATTTATATCCAAAAATAAAACCAGCCAATCCGTTCATCAATAATTCTGATAGAGATGCAGGCCTGCCTACTGTGATCACTTCTTCTCTGGGATGAAGCAATCCCTGCTTTTCCTTACGCCTTAATTCTTTTGTAAGTACAATAGCAGCAGCAACAAATGATACCGCCACCATAAAACCGAATGTATTCAGGAAATAAAGGCCCTTCCAATGAACACCAAACCAGTCTTTAAAAACATAATATAAATTGGGATACATGTGACTTTAAATTGAGATGACTGTAAGATTGTGGTGCAATATATTTAATTATGACCGGTTTATTAAGCGGTAAAAAAATCCCACACAAAGTGGGATATATCAAAATAAGATTTAAACACGAAGACTCCTGACACAAGGAATTTGTGTTACACTATATTAATTGCAATACTGATCAAAAGCTCCCATCAGGTTGTCGGCAATCATTTGTGCGCTGCGGCCTTCAATCATGTGGCGTTCTATAAAGTGTACCAATTGGCCATCTTTAAATAATGCAATAGAAGGAGAAGATGGCGGATAAGGCATCAGATGTTCTCTAACTTTTTTAACTGCATCCACATCAAACCCAGCAAAACTTGTAGTGATATGATCTGGTTTTTTTGTGGCATTGTGCACAGCCATTAATACACCTGGCCTTGCCGTTCCTGCACTGCAACCGCAAACCGAATTGATCATTATTAATGTGGTGCCTTTTTCATTCAATGTTTTCTCCACGTCATCGGAAGTAAGCATTTCAGTAAAACCGTTTTCAGTAAGTTCCTCTTTCATAGGAATGACTATTTCTTCTGGATACATATTTTTTATTTTAGTTGATTGCAAATTTACACTACAACAGTTATTATAGGTCTTTGTTTTAAAGATGAAACGAAATTTTACCGATATCATAAATATATTAAGACAAAGAGGCGCAAACTAAAGAGATATGGTGTCACAATGGCGCATAATATCAGAATCTTTGAAATCTTGTCTCAATAATTTCAGCTGGAATACAATTTGACTTTGTGTTACCAAACAAAAATCAATAACAATAAAATTATAAGCAATGACAATGGTAAGAGTTAACAACCCGATCGCTAAAGGATTTGATGGTTTAATGAACGATTTATTCAATGATCTTCCTGCGACATTCAGCAAAACAGTTCGCCAGGATCTTTTACATTTTCCCCCGGTGAATATTGTTGAAAAAACAGATTCATATCAGCTGGAAGTTTCAGCACCTGGTTTTGAAAAAGCAGATTTTAATGTAAAACTTGATGGCAATTTATTAACCATCAGTGCTGAGAAAAAAGTTGAAGCTGGTATTGAAACTGATAAAGTAGTTCGCAAAGAATTCAGCCAGAAATCTTTTAAGCGCAGTTTTACAATTGATGAAAAAATAAATGCAGCCGGTATCAATGCTAAATATGAGAACGGTATTTTAAATGTAACACTTCCCAAAAAAGAAGAAGTGAAAGAAGCAGCAAAAGAAATTACCATTTTATAATGGTTGAATAATTTTCATACATACAGTTGGTTTAAACGGCCCTGCTATTCTTAGCGGGGCCTCTTTTTTAGTTCATAGCTCGTAATTCATCGTTTATGGAAAGAAAACAGCTTCGTAATTGTGAGAGTTGATGGTGAGTAAAAAAGAGGAAGATTCAGGGATGATTTTCTGCAACTTCCGCATCCACAAACCAATGCAGTTCGCCGATAGATGGCTGGATTAATTGCGCCGGAAATCTTTCCGGATTTTTTTCAGTAGAGATGACTGCCTCAAATGCTTCTTTTTTTGAAACACCGCTCACAATAAAAGCTGCAGTTCTGCATCTGTTGACAATGGCAGGTAATAAAGTAATTCTGTATTGTTTTTGTTTTTCTACATAATAAGCAGTCACCCATTTTTTCTTTTCATTTAATACACCGGTTCCGGGAAACAAGGAAAGCGTGTGACCATCATCACCCATTCCCAATAAAATAATATCAAAGCTGAAAGTATCTGTTCCGGGAAAAAAACAGTGAAGCAGTTCGTCATATTGCTTTTCTGCTGCTGCAGGATCCAGTTCTGATGGCATGCGGTGAATATTTACAGCGGGCACATCGATATGATCAAGCAATGATCCAAAAGCCATCTTCGCATTATTCTGATCATCATCATAAGGCACCATCCTTTCGTCGCCCCAGAAAAAATATACCTGTTGCCATGGAATGGTTTCACTCAATGGTTTCTGCGCCAGCAATTCATAAATATTTTTGGGAGTGCTTCCACCAGACAATGCAATAGTACATCTTCCGTTATTTTTTACAGCATCTTTTATCTCTGCTGCAATCCATGCTGTGGCGCTTTCATATAAATTTTCTTTTGACCGGGAAATATGAATTTGCATGCGTTGTATTATTTGATTGCATTATCATGAACCATTAACTATCTATCATTAACACTGTTTATACATTCCGCCAGTTAAACCCATCTCTTGCTATCAGCGAATCTGCATCATCCGGGCCCCAGGTTCCGGGGTTATAATTTGGAATATCAATAGCCTTACGTGTCTGCCATACATCCAGTATCGGCATTACAATTTTCCAGGCTGCTTCCACCTGATCTGCACGCATGAATTGTGTTGCTTCACCTTCCATAACGTCAAGCAATAAGGTTTCATAAGCTTCCGGCACATCCGCATCTTCACCGGCATTCTGTAAAAAATTATAGACCATGTCCACAGGCGTTAGTACCATTCCCTGCCCCGGTTCTTTGGCCTGGAAACGTAACCGGATATCCATTTCAGGCTGAATGTTAATGGTTAACCAGTTGTGCCGCCAGCTGTCACCGGCTTCCTGTGGAAAAGCCATATGCGGAACATTTCTAAATTGTATTGAAATGCTGCTTGCTTTTTTGGGCAGATATTTTCCGGTACGCACGTAGAAAGGAACATCATGCCAGCGCCAGTTATCAATAAAAAATTTTACGGCTGCAAAAGTTTCTGTTGTACTGTTAGGTGCAACATTTTTTTCTTCCCGATATGCGCCTACATGTGTTCCCTGCATCCAGCCGGCAGCGTATTGGCCCCGCACTGCAAATTTATGCACGTCTTCATGCGTTATACTCCGGATAGCATTCAGCACGTCTACTTTTTTGTTCCTGATCTCATTCGCCGAAAAAGAAATGGGTGGCTCCATACCAATGATACACAACAGTTGAAGAATATGATTCTGCACCATGTCACGCAATGCCCCGGCGCTATCGTAATAACCCCCGCGATTTTCAATACCGATGTCTTCAGCAACTGTTATCTGCACCTGCTCTATGTAATTCCTGTTCCAGATCGGTTCAAACAAAGCATTGGCAAAACGAAAAGCGAGAATATTCTGAACTGTTTCTTTTCCGAGATAATGATCAATGCGGTAGATCTGTTCTTCTTTAAAAATCCGGGTCAGTAATTTATTCAGTTCCTGCGCACTTTGCAGATCATGGCCAAAAGGTTTTTCAACAACAATGCGGCTCGAAGTCTCATCTTTACAAATGCTTAAATTTCCCAGTTGTTTGGAAACAGGTTCAATAAAAGCCGGAGAAATAGCCAGGTAAAAAATCACATTTATTTTATCGCCCCATAGTTTTTGTTTGTCGCTGATTATGGTTTCGAGTTGATCATAAATTTCACTTTTGGTAAAATCACCGGCAGCGTACTGCAGTTTTTCTGAGAAACTTTTCCATTTCTCATCATTGGTATCATTGTTATGCCTGCTGAATTTTTCTACGCCTTCCTTCAGTCTTGCAGTAAAAGATTCCGGTGAATATTCTGATGTACCTACTCCTACCATGTGAAAATTATCCGGCATCCAGTTGTCCAGAAATAAATTGTATAAAGCCGGAACTAATTTCCGGTAAGTAAGATCACCGCTTCCTCCCATTATTACAATGATCGTTGATGAAGGCTTTGTTGTTGTCATGTATATTTCTTTGGAATGATAAATTTAAGACTGTGCCGGTTACCATTGGGTATGAAAAATGCCTTCCCTGTCGATGCGCTCGTAAGTATGCGCACCAAAAAAATCTCTTTGTGCCTGGATGAGATTTACCGGCAACCGCTCACTTGAAAATGCATCAATGTAACCAAGCGATGCGCTGAAAGCCGCAACCGGAAATCCTTTCAGGGATGCTTCACTAACCAGTTGGCGTAAACCATTCATATTTTCTTTAAGCAGCGATGCAACAGTTTCATCAAACAAAAGATTTACCAGGGCAGGATCTTTTTCAAAAGCGGTATAAAAATTTTTCAGCAAGACCGAACGGATGATGCAGCCACCTCTCCAGATCTTTACCACATCTTTCAAAGGAATTTCCATTTTTAATTCTGTTGAAGCAGTTGCAAGTAAAGACAAGCCCTGTGCATAGCTGATGATAACGGCACACAGTAATGCATTTTGTACAATGTTTCCTGCCTCTTCTTTGTGCCAAGCTGTTGGTTGCCTGTTACCGGAATATATTTTTGAGAGTGCGATCCTTTCGTCTTTGTATGCAGAAATATCCCTGGCAATTACTGCGGCATCAATGGTAGGTATCGGAACCTGGACATCCATTGCATCCTGGCTGGTCCATTTACCGGTTCCTTTTTGTTTTGCTTTATCCAGCACCATATCCAGTAACAGCGCATTACCGGTGTCATCTTTCTTTTTAAAAACTTCCGCAGTTATTTCCATTAAGAATGACTGTAGCATTCCATCATTCCAGCCGGTATATAATTTTTCCAGGTCTTCATTGCTGTAACCACAACCATTCTTTAACAGGTCATAGGTTTCTGCGATCAGTTGCATTATGGCATATTCAATACCGTTGTGCACCATTTTTACATAATGCCCTGCAGCATCTTTTCCCATATAAGCAACACATGGCTCTCCGTTGACTTTTGCAGAAATGGCTTCCAGTATAGGTTGCAACGCCTTCCAGGCATCTACATTTCCGCCAGGCATAATACTCGGACCAAACCTTGCGCCTTCTTCGCCACCGCTTACACCCATGCCCATAAAATGCAATTCGTTTTTCTGCAGGCTTTGTACGCGGCGCAATGTATCTGTAAAATGAGAATTACCGGCATCAATTACAATATCAGCTTTGCTGAGAAACGGAAGCAGTTCATTCAGTACATCATCCACGATCTTACCCGCAGGAACAAGTAAAATTATTTTTCTTGGAAGTTCAAGCGACTGCACAAATAATTGCGAATTGGTATTGGCTAAATATTTTTCCCTTGATTGCTGGCCGTTGGTATTGTTTACTTTCTCTGCACTTTTATCACATCCTGCAACAGTAAAGCCTTTATCAATCATGTTCTGCGCAAGATTGTAACCCATTGTTCCCAGTCCGATGATCCCTATATTGTACAGCATACTTTAAATTTTAATACTGTAAGTTACACACTGACTATAAAATGAGCAGCAATTTTTTATAGAAATAACAATTGATTTCAGGGCTGATTATTATTTAGTAATTTAGAGTATATATACTGCCGCCTTTATTTTAATATTTATGAAAAGAAGTAATGCTATCCTGCAAAGTTGTTTTGTTATTTTCTTAAGTTTTATTCTATTGATTTCCTGCAAAGCAAAAGAGCAGAAGGTAACCAAAGAGGAAGCACTGCAGACCGCCGAAAAAATTCAATCTTCCATTACTGCTGAAAGAGCAGATTTTGTAAATGATCTTATAGACAAAAAATCACTTGCGAAAAAAATAGCCGCAAAAATGGATGCCGATAAAAAAGAACCGGTATCTGAAATTATGAATAACCTGTCTGAAACACGGATGGGTGATAAGATTGTTGATGCTGTAGGCAACAAAGGAACTTACCAGCTGGTAAAAAGTTATGAAAAGGATGAGAAGCAACACCTGCTCTTCAGAATGTATGCTGATGGCAGACTGAATTACCACGACTTTGAATTGATTAAACTGAACAACGAGATCAAGGCTTCGGACCTGTATATTTATATTACCGGTGACTGGATCAGCACTACGTTTTCTCAAACACTGAGCACGGCAGGCATGAACGATATGACTTCTTCCGATGCCGATAACATGTTAAGTATCCGGAAAAAAATGGGTGAGGGTAAATACCAGGAGGCGAAAGATGCGCTGGATCTCGTGCCTGCAGTACTTAAAAAAGAAAAGGCCTTCCAGGTTATGAATGTGCAGATCTGCAGTGGCCTCAGTGAAGATGTTTATCATACTGCCATGGAAAATTACAACAGGCTTTATCCCAATGAACCCAATATGTACCTGATGATGATCGATTACTATATTACTAAAAAGGAGTACCAGAAAAGCATGGACGCTGTAAATAAATTAGACGCGTTGATCGATAAAGATCCATTCCTGGATTATTCAAGGGCGTTGATCTATAACCTGATGGATGATAACGCCAAAGCCCGCGAAAAACTTGAGCAGTTGCAGATCAATATGCCGAAGTTTACAGAAGGCACAGAAGAATTGATTGCAAATTATGCCGAAGCAAAAGAATATGAAAAGGCCTCCGTACTGATAAAAAAATATAAATCCAATCAAAAGATCAACCAGGCATTTCTCAATGCGCTCTATCTCGTGCATCCTGATCTTGCAACAAAATTTCAGTAATGCTTACAGATTTTTTTTAACTGCTGAAAAAATTTTTCCTGATTTTTTATCCTGGAGAAAAACAACCACACTGTATTCCGTCGCAGCTTTTCCGGAAGGAAACTCTAATTGAAAATTGGCCGTTGCCTCATTTGCTTCCGCTGTTTTGAAATCTCTTACCACATTGTAATTCCAGAGTTTAACGCCACTATTTTCACCGGCTTTTATATGCGTCATCACTTTTTTTTCAATCAATGCTGCATTAATGACCAGGCCCGCTTTACTTCCTGATATATTTGCAGAAACATTTACTTTATCATTTGCAACTGCTGTCGTATTGATTGAAACGGTTGCTGTTGATGGTTCTTTTAAAAGAATTCCTATTGCAGCGGCTATTTTTTCTTCATCACTTCCAACCATTTCTTTTTGCCCGTTTAAAATTACCTGCGGTGTATAAACGCCGTCGCTGGATAAATAAGCTGCATAATCACGCTGGCGCTGAGAATAAGATGCCATACTGAATGAATCCTTCCATCCCAGCCGGTTCCAGTAATCCACATGAAATGCGATCGGAATAATATGATCATCCTGGCCCATAGCATACTTACCCAGCAATTCATCCGCCGGCGGACAACTGCTGCAGCCCTGTGAAGTAAACAATTCCATCAGTACAGAACCCTTCACATTATTGTTGCTCACCGCAATGGTTACGGCCTTTGCTTTGTTCCTGCAAGAAACTGTTATCATCAATGTAAATACAATCGCAGCTAACGCAGAAATGATGAAGAGGAATTTTTTCATAAAAGAATTTTAGTGAAATACGACATTCATTCAGGAAAGGTTTTTCATAAAAAAGGATTAACGTTTTGTATGAATATAATTAAAACCCAGCGCTGCAATCAAACAGATGCCGCCAATGATCCACCAAAGTGCCGTGAACCCAAGGTTGTGGGCGATCTGTGTACCGCTTAAACTTCCGATCACCTGCGCAGCACTCCAGGCCATGGTGAACAATGCTGCATATTGTCCGCGGTTGAAAGCATTGGTTCTTGAAATATAATAACTGTTCATAAACGGCATCGCGGTTATCTCCGCTATTGTAACTACCAGTACTGCTATCAATGCAATGATGAATCCACTCGCCAGAGGAATGTTCAATGCAAAATAAGAAAGTGCCATGATCACTGTTCCGATGGTCATGAGGCGCAGATAAGGTTTGGTGCCTTCCAGTTTAAAAACAATCACCATTTCAAAAAGTGAAATCAATATTCCATTCAATGACATGATAATGCCTATATGCAGTTCATCCAGGTGCAATGCTTCTTTAAAATACAATGGCACCGTGGTGAAAAGTTGGAAGAAGCACAAAGCGAACAGTAACATGAAACCGATAAAGATCAGGTAGGTCTTATCACGGTAAGGGCCGGTTGTTGTTGCTGGTTTACTATGAGTACCGGAATGTTTTTGTTGATGTACGGTAACTTTCGGAAGGATCAGCAATAGAACAATTCCTGCAGCAATATTGGTAGAACCATCTACCCAGAACACTAACTGATAACTGATGTGAGATATAATTCCAAACGCTGCACTGCCAACTCCCCAACCCATATTGATCGCAAGACGAACCAGGGAAAAAGATTGTGTTCTGTTTTCCGGCGTGCTGTAATGCGCAATGGCAGAGGCATTGGCAGGACGAAACGATTCATTGATCATACTTGCAAAAAAAATACAGCAGCAGATACTTACAAAAGAATTCATTTGTCCAAGTACAATAAACATGATACCGCCACCAAACAAAGCAATGAACTGAACAGTATAGAAACCCAGTTTGTCACTCATTCTGCCGCCGAGAAATGCACCGAGTATGGATCCGATACCGTAAATCGCTACTGCGATACCGCCCTGTATTTCTGAATAGCCGCGATGTACACAATACAATGTCATGAACGGAAGCACCATGGTGCCTGACCGGTTAATGAGCATAACAACCGCCAGCAACCAGATGCGGCGGGTTAAACCGTTATATGCGTTTCTATATAAATTAATTGCCTGGCTGTACATGATTGTGGCAAAGATATTTTTATTACTGCAAATATATTTTATCTTTAATGCGAATGAAAAATTCATTGGCCATATTGTTCATTTCTATTTTTGCATTTTCACAATATGCAAAACAATTGAGTTACCTGGAATGTAAGCTTGCCAATAATTTTAAAAAGACAACCGGGCAACAGTGTGATTGCGAAAAACAAACCGATGTCAGCAACACGGATAAAGACTTACCTCCTTCAAAAAATCATACGCAATTTAACCTGGATGAATTTTATACAGTTGCAGAAGAGCTGGATATAAAATTGCAGCACCAATATCTTTCTTCACGAACCTTCACCCACTTTATTGTTGGTGAAACCGAAGCCCATTGCTGTATTCCATACCGTCCGCCACGCTGCAATTAATTTTTTTTGATGTTGTATGTAGCTGCATACAGTAATACGCGTATGCAAAACTGTATACGGATACTTCATTTATTATCTTATAAAATTATTATATGCTTAAAATCATAAGCCTCCTTGCAGGCATCAGTCTCTCATTGCTGACAACAGCCCAGATCAATTCAGAAAAACCAAAAATTTTATATGGCTCCTGTAACAAGGATAGTTTAATGACTGCTCCTTTTGATAAATGGTTCGGTACCGGTTATGATAATTACAAACCGGATGCTGCCACCATCAATCAATTAAAGAAACAGAATCTGAAAGACATCAGCGTGAAAGTATTTTTTGGTACATGGTGTGGCGACAGCAGACGCGAAGTGCCGCACTTTATGAAATTACTCAATGAAATTTCTTTTCCTGTTTCAGGAACCAACCTGGTTGCGGTAGGCAGCAGTGATTCATTGTATAAACAAAGTCCGGATCACCAGGAGAAAGGACTGGGCATTTTTAAAGTACCGGCAATCATCATTTACAGGAAAGGCGTTGAAATAAACCGTATCACGGAATATCCTGCAATGTCGCTCGAAAAAGATTTTTTAAATATTGTCAGTAATGATCCTGTGCAGACCAACTACCATTCTTTTGCAGTAGTAAATAAATGGTTGAATGACGGAACATTGCTTGATGATAATATCAGCAGCCGGAGTCTTGCAACACAACTGAAACAACTGGTTGCGAATGAAAATGAACTGAACAGCCTGGGATATGTACTGCTGGCGCAGGATAAGAAAAAAGAAGCGCTGAAGATCTTCCAGGTAAATAATAATTTATATCCTGAATCATCCAATGTTATTTCGAGCCTGGGTGAAGGTTATTTTAAAACAGGTGATAATAAAAATGCGGTGACCTTTTTAGAAAAAGCACTGGAACAGAATAAAGATCCACAAGCAGTGAAAGGAATACTGGAAATATTATACAAAGCGAAAGGCATAAAATAATTCATGAATGCAAGTGTCCCATATTTCGTGTGGGACACTTTTTTATAGCACCGAAAATGTATTTGTTTTTGGAATGGACTCCATGCCTTTGATAAACAGTTCAGGCGGGACAGTGAGTTTACGCGCCACTGTATCCATCCATGCACCATCAATGGTTAACTCAGCAGCAAGCGTATCATTGTTGATCCATATTTCATGTTTCATCGTCCATTTACGTTTATCCGCTGAAAGTTTATCCAGCAATAAATTAATACTGATGCTGTGCCCGAATTTTATTTCTCTTTTAAAAATACATTCTTCCCTGAAAATGATCGGACCAATATGGAATTGAATCATCGAAGCCGGAGTAATGCCCATCTCATTTAAAAAAGATATCCTGCTGTAAGCACCAAGATCATAATAAACAGAATGGCGCAGATGAAAATTAGGATCGAGATCGCTCCACCGGATCTCTGCATTTTTTGTATAGGCTGTCATATATTTTTATTTCAGCACAAAAGTAAATGAAAAAGCACCCCGCCAACACGGGATGCTTCAGATATGAAACTGTCACCCAAAACTGTATACTTTTTTCGCACTGCACTAATTCAGGTTCAGCACTTTTCCTTTGGGATATTTAGCGCTGTAACTGATACGTACTTTTTTACTTTCATTCGGAGCGAGATCAAGCTTCCAGGTAAGCACTCCGATCTCAGGATTATTAACGGCATCAATACTTTCGAGCAATGACACTTCTATTTCTTTATTGGTACTGATGGGATACTGATCTTTCAGAATTAAATGTATCGGGTCTTTCTTATTATTTTTCACCGTCAATTCATAAGTGAGTGTCTGTAATTTATTACTACCTAAAAATTTGACGCTGCTGAAGTCCCTCAGTTTTTCTCTTTTCACCACCACACGTTTATCCTTTCCCAGTGTGAGGTTCAATGTATCATTGGTACTTGCAGGATCGATGAATGTTTTACCGATATAGGTTCCTTCAAAAATTATATTCGCTTCACCGGGCAAGAGATTTAATTTTTCCCAGTCTGCAATTTCGGCCAGCAAAAAAACGTCTTTGTCCAGTTTTGGAACTGAATAATATTTATAGATCGCATTCATGCTTGCTTCTTTCAACGTAGCGATCTGCTCTTTGCCATTTGTTGGAACATCATAAGGCAATTCAATATCGTAAGTCACATCCAGTTCATTATCGGTAACTGAAATATAATCTTCCAGTCCATCTTTTAATGTAATAACGATCGCACCATTTGCAGCCCTTGATCCATATATCGCACCTGCGTTAACATCTTTTAAAACCTCCACCGTTTTAATTGCATCGGAACTTATTTTGTTGAAATCGCTTTCGCTCATTTCAGCACCATTCACGATATACAAAGGTTTATTGTCTGACGTAATTGTGGTTTGGCCTCTGATCTTGAGTGTTTCTGTATTGATGAATCCATTATAACCTACGCTTTTGAGATCAAGTCCTGCAGCACGTCCGTTCAATGCAGAAGGAATGCTGTTCATTATGGAAAGATTTTTATCCATTGCGATCACAGGATTAATATAACTTAGAAACCAACTTCTTAAAATCGGTGCATTGCCATATTGTGTTGGAGTGGAAGTAGACAAAGACAGTTTAATCTTTTTCCAGTCGATACCTGTTGTCTGAACGATCTTTGCTTTGTAAATTACTTTGATCGGACTTTTAATATCATCGGCCTTCATGTCGTAATAAGGCGTCCAGTAAGCATTCTGTGTGATGTAAGAAATTGTGAATTCATTGTTACCGCTGATGGCTGCATTCAGTTGAAGAATTATTCTGCCGCCGCTCTTTACATTTTTCTTTTGTTCTTCTTCAATCTGCAAAGCAAGCTTGCCAACGATCAATTCAGATTTTTTTTTCTTTTTGATCAATGCCGCCAGTTCATTCTGCAATTCGTTTGATTTAACTTTGTAATAATCCATCAGCTTCATCAGTTCAGCAACACTTAAACCGGTTTGCGTTCCTTTGATTTCCTGGTTGGACCTGAGCACGGTTAATAATTCTGTGGTTGTGGTGATTGAGACATCCATTTTTTCAATCTCATCATTGATCGTTTCAACTGAGTCATGTAATTTTTTCAGCACGGGCGTGCTTATCTCTGTCTGTAAATAATTATTGCTGAATTGCACTCCCAAAATGGTAACGGTGGCCGGGCAATTGATCTGGATACTGTTTGCATCAATAAAACTGCTGATGCCTTCAATGATGAGTTCACTGTTTCCCTGCTTTAATGAAGCTTTTGCGGTATGAATTAATTCTGCACCGGAACGGTAAACAGTAGCACTTTGAAGATCGGCAGCTACCGTGTTTTTATCATCAGCTGCTTTTGAATGAAGGGTAAAAAAAATAAGGGTAAGAAAAATAAGGGCCGGATCTCTCATAATATTTCGTTTCGGTTATGGATGCCGGGCTTAAAAAGATTACACAAGCATGCATTTCTTCAAATAAAAAGTGCCGGTCTTTCGACCAGCACTGCAATTTTATCAGGTACAATATTATTTATAGAGTATCTCGTAATATTCATTGGCCATGCGGTTACTGTCAAACTGAAACCGCACATCGCGCATTCCGTTTTTCATGATCTGCCGCCACACGTCGAAATTATTATAATACATAGGAAGTATCTGATTCTCCAGGATATCATAGATCTTATTCAGATCATATTCATCCTGTTCCTGTACATGAATATTGGTATAATCGATCGGCGGAACAACAAAACCATTATTGCCATGATTAATGAACTCACAGATCCATCCATCATTGGTACTAAAATTTACACCACCGTTCATTGCTGCGGTCATTCCACTTGTTCCGCTTGCTTCACGCGGCACACGCGGATTGTTGAGCCATGCATCAGAAGCCTGTTTTAGTCGCTTACTCAATGTCAGTTCATAACCGGTACACACTGCAACATTATCATATTGCTTGCTGATATTAACTAGATGATTAAAATCACTGATCGCGGGATAATCAACAGGATAAGGCTTTCCCGCCCAGATGATCTGTACCGGATATTTTTTGTTATTCAGCAGCGCTTCAAAACGACGGTGATCTCTTGTGAGCAGTTCGGCTCTTTTATACCCCGCAAAACGCCTGGCCCACACAATTGTAAATACATTTGGATCCATTAATTTTCCAGTCTGGTCTGCCACAATATCGAATGCACGTTTTTTCAAATGTTTTTTACGGTCATCGAAACGTTCATCGTCGTTCTCATCCATAAAATAATACAATTGCTTATCTGCCCAGTAGCGCCAGTTCTGTGCGTTGGTAATTGCTTTTATTTCGCAGATGCCGGAATATTTACCCCACATCTGTCTACTCACTTCACCATGCAGTTGCGATACACCGTTAGCAAGTCTTGCAAAACGCAATGCAGCCAGTGAATGATTAAAAAGGTCGTCTGTCATACCTGTAATACTTCTTACATCCTCCAGCGACATCCCGCAGAAATAATCCATTTTATCGCAGAGAAAAATATCGTGTTTTTCATTACCGGCTTCTTCGGGCGTATGAGTTGTAAATACCAAACGCTTGCGGACTTCCTGTACCGATTTGAATTTGTTGTATAAATAAAAGGCTGCACTTACTCCATGGGCTTCATTCAGATGATAAGTGTCGGGATTAAATCCGATCTCGTCCATCAGTTTTGCTCCGCCAACGCCGAGTAAAATAAACTGGGCAACTTTAGTTGCAACGTTTGCATCATACAACCGGTGAGAAATAGTCTGGGATACATAATCATTTTCGGGAAGATCAGTGCTGAGCAGGAACATTGGCGCACTCTTGAATGTTTCCGGATTAAGATAATATGCTTTTACCCAAACAGGATGATCATGTATGATGATCTGGAATTTGATATCATGATCTTCAAGAAAATTATAGATCTTTTCATTCCACTGCACCTGCAGTGTCTGATCCTGATTGCGTGCCTGATCGTAGTACCCATATTTCCACAGGATGCCGATACCGACAAGGTTCTGTCTTAATTCATACGCACTCCGCATATGACTTCCGCTCAGGTAACCAAGGCCACCGCTGTAGATTTTCAAAGGTTGATGAACCGCAAATTCCATTGAAAAATAAGCAATCTTCTTTTTGTATTTATCATCTACCTCATAAGGTACATTGTATTGGCGAAAATCCATGTATCAGTTAATTTGTTGAGTGTGCAATATATATTTAAAAATCATTAAAACGGGTACTGGTATTAAAATATTGTGTACTGTTTACATATTAAATTAAAACTTGTGAGTAATTAATTTTTATTGAAGGGTTACTTTTAAATTTCTTATTTCTTCTTGTTTGGTATTATGATCGCTGTAGCTTCGATTTCGATCAACAGATCATCATTAATGAGTTTGCTTACCTGCACCATCGTTGAAACAGGCTTGATTGATCTGAAAAATTCTCCATGTGCTTTACCGGCCTTTTCCCATAAACTGATATCCGTTACAAACATCCGTGTGCGGACAACATCATCAAGCGTAGCGCCAGCCTCGATTAACGCCTTTTCAATTTTCTTAAAAATAAAAACGGACTGTGCATACAGATCGTCTTTTCCGATAAGCAGATCACCATCCATCGCAGTTGTTCCCGCTACTTCAACAACATTACCGATGCGTACAGCTCTTGAATAGCCAACCACATCTTCCCAGGGTGATCCCGAACTTACCAGTTGTTTCATATGCTAAAATTTATTTGAAAATACAGAGAAATATTTTTAGGTTTGTCTAAATTTTATTTTCAGCAATATGAAATTCAGCATCAGCGAAGAAAATTACATCAAGGGAATTTATCATCTTCAACAACATAATGAAATAGTAAATACAAATCTGCTTGCAGCCGAACTCAACAGCAAAGCCGCTTCTGTTACCGATATGCTCAAGAAGCTCAATGAAAAGAAAATCGTGCAATACCAGCCTTACCGCGGTTTTAAATTAAATGAAAAAGGCAGCAGGATTGCATTGGGTATTGTAAGGCGGCACAGACTATGGGAATATTTTTTATCTGAAAAACTGGAAATGGAGTGGGATAAGGTTCATGCAATTGCTGAAGAACTTGAGCACGTGAGCAGTGATGAACTGATTGGACGGTTGGATAATTACCTTGGTAACCCAAAATTTGATCCGCACGGTGATCCTATACCCGACAGTAAAGGAAATCTTCCGCTGATGAATAAAGTAAGGCTGTCCGATGCTCCGCTAAAAAAAACAGCCACTGTTTGTTCTGTAAGCGACCAGACGACAGCCATGCTGGAAATGCTGAAACATTATAAGATCGGCATCAATACAAAACTGAAAGTTATCAGACAATTTGATTTTGACGGCTCTGTTGAAATAAAAACCGGTCAGAACAATACCTGCACCATCAGTAAAGAAGTTGCGAAAAATATTTTTGTGCATTATGAATAAGTTCTTACATACAGATACCAGCCTGAGTGAAGTGCACGGCAGTATTGATACAACACAAAAGAAAACAGGCTGGAGAAAAATATTTTCATTCCTTGGACCGGCTTATCTGGTCAGTGTCGGTTATATGGATCCGGGCAACTGGGCCACCGATCTGCAGGGCGGCAGTAAGTTCGGCTACAGCTTACTGTGGGTATTATTAATGAGTAACCTGATGGCATTACTTCTTCAGGGATTAAGTGCAAGGTTAGGAATTGTCAGGGGCAGGGATCTTGCACAGGCTAACAGGGAGACCTATCCGAGAGCAGTAAATTTTTTTCTATACATCCTTGCAGAGATCGCGATTGCTGCCTGCGATCTCGCAGAAGTTTTAGGCATGGCCATCGGAATTCAGTTACTGACAGGGCTTCCATTGATATGGGGCGTTTCCATCACGGTACTGGATACATTTCTTTTATTGTACCTGCAGCGACTTGGTATGCGGAAGATGGAGGCCTTCATCATCACTTTAATATTAATAGTAGCGGTTTGTTTTTTACTGGAAATTATTTTTGCCCATCCGGATCCTGCAAAAGTTATCAGTGGCTTTTTACCATCGAAATTATCCGATGAAGCTTTACTGATTGGTATCGGAATTATCGGTGCCACCGTAATGCCGCATAACCTGTACCTGCATTCGGCACTGGTTCAAACGCGGAAGTTTGACCGCACGGATTTCGGCATTAAGCAGGCTTTGAAATTTAACCGCTTTGATACAACGATCGCTTTGAATATTGCATTTCTTGTAAATGCGGCAATACTTATTCTGGCGGCAACTGTTTTTTTTTCAACAGGTAATTCGCAGGTAGGTGAAATTAAAGAAGCGCATAAACTCTTGCCATCTTTTTTAGGCAATCTTGCTCCGATACTTT
>JBDUCW010000022.1:0-48492 GCA_040003235.1 Ferruginibacter sp.
TGAAAGTTGAAATGCGCCAGATCGGTGCAAGACAGGAAGCCGGGAAAGTGGGTGGCATCGGGTCTTGTGGCCGCGAATTATGTTGCAGCAGCTGGCTCACCGATTTTAAAAGTGTGAACACCAACGCCGCTCGTTACCAGAACCTCAGCATCAATCAAACCAAATTAAGCGGTCAGTGCGGAAGATTGAAATGCTGCCTGAATTATGAACTGGATACTTACCTGGATGCCCTCCAGCTTTTTCCAAATGATGCTGATATGATCGAAGTATCAAAAGGAAGAGCATTCCTTGTAAAAAAAGATATTTTCAAAAACCTGATGTGGTACACGATGGCCGACAGTACCAAGCATTATCCGCTTACCATTGAAACAGTGCAACGTATTAAAGCGCAGAACCGGCAGGGCATTAAACCGGAAGAACTGGAAATTGCCGAGATCGTAACCAGCAAACCAAAAGAAGTAGAACCTGAATATGCAGACCTGGTTGGACAGATCAGTTTAAAAACTTTAGAAAGAGACAGCCGTCGCCGCAAGGATAAAGAAAGAGGCAAAGAACAAAATCAAAATCAGCAAAGGCCCAATCAACAACAGCGTGGTAATCAGCAACAGCAGGGAAGACAACAGGGCGGCAATCAAAATCAACAGGGAGGCGGGCAACAACGCAACCAGCAGGGCGGACAACAAGGCGGCAACCAGCAACGTAGTCAGCAGGGAGGCGGACAACAACGCAATCAACAGGGTGGACAGCAGAACAGGAACCAGGGACAACAAAGAAACAATCAAAGAAATCAAGGCGGGCAACAACGCAACCCGCAGGCGGGGAGAGAACAAAAACCAAATCCGGATCAGCCCAAAACTGATGCGTAATACAAATATTTTTGCATGATAAAAGCCTCCCTGCGCGGGAGGTTTTTTATTTTAAGAAACCGGCAAATGCTTTTTCTTTTTTTATTTTTACAAAGATGAACGAGAAGAAACTGACACCGGGACAGGCCGCACAAAAAATAAAACAATTCTGTACTTACCAGGAAAGAAGTCATGCTGAGGTAAAAGAAAAATTATATCTGTACGGATTGTATCCAAAGGAAGTGGATGAGATCGTTTCTAACCTTGTGCAGGATAATTATCTGAATGAAGAACGTTTTGCAATTCAGTTTGCCGGCGGAAAATTCAGGATGAAAAAATGGGGTCGCGTAAAAATAAAGTACGAACTGAAACAAAAACGGGTAAGTGAATACTGCATTAAAAAAGCTTTAAAAGAAATTGATGAAGATGATTATTTACAGACCTTAAATGATCTGCTGGAACAAAAATTAAAAACGCTTAAAAGCGAAAAGAATATCTTTATAAAAAAGAAAAAACTGCAGGTTTATCTTATGCAGAAAGGGTTTGAATCGGACTTACTAAGAGAATTAATAAATAAAATATAAATGTCAACGCTTACTGTAACACTCATCCAGACTGATCTTCATTGGGAAGACCGCGCTGCCAATCTTGCGATGCTGGAAGAAAAAATAAACAGCATCAGTACGCATACAGAAATTGTTGTGCTGCCAGAAATGTTCAGCACCGGTTTCAGCATGCAACCCGGATTATTTGCAGAAACAATGGAGGGTGAAACTGTTGCATGGATGAAAAGAATTGCTGCGGCAAAAAAAATAATTTTAACCGGAAGCCTGATGATTAAAACTGGTCAGGCCACTTCGGGTGTTGCAGAAACTGGTCAGGCCACTTCGGGTGTTGTAGAAACTGGTCAGGCCACTGCGAGTGGCCAGACCAGTTTCTACAATCGGCTCATCTGGATGTTGCCCAATGGCGAATACGGCATTTATGATAAACGTCATTTGTTTGCCTACGGCGAAGAAGACCAGCATTACAGCGCGGGCAATAAAAGATTGATTGCTTCTGTAAAAGGGTGGAAGATTAATTTATTGATTTGTTATGATCTTCGCTTCCCGGTTTGGGCAAGGCAACAATCAACTGATGTTCCCGAATATGATGTGCTCATTTATGTTGCCAACTGGCCGCAGCGCCGCAATCATGCCTGGAAAACTTTATTGCAGGCAAGGGCCATCGAAAACCAATCTTATGTTATTGGCGTGAACCGGACCGGTGATGATGGGAAAAATATTCATTATCATGGCGACAGTATGGTAATAGATCCATTGGGTGAAGTGCTTTATCACAAAGAAGCAGATGAAGATATTTTTACGATCAGTTTACAGAAAGATAAACTGGATGATGTAAGAAGCAGATTGCCTTTTTGGAAAGATGGCGATGAATTTAAATTGACGGGGAATACAGAATAAGAAATAAAAAATAAGGAATAAGAAAGTAAATGCAGCAGCTCCAAAATTTATGGCCCCTTCCTGTCTTATCGGAAAAAAATGATTGAAGTCTGAACTTAGTTAGCCCCGTCCGAACGGCCAGGCCGGGCGGGCATTATTCTACACATAAATAATTGGAAAAATATCTAAGCCAAAGAAAAAATTGCAAGGTGTTAGATGTTGATTGTTAGTAAGAGAAAAAGTTGATGGAGTTAATAAAGTTGATAAAAGATTATAATTCGTTTCCAGGTTTCTAATTAAGGTCTTTAAAAAAGCAAAAGCATTTTCAAAAAAAATATACTCTCAAAAACGAGGAACGAATTAACGAGAGACCAGAAACGAGAAACGTCGAATACTTTTCAAATTATAAATGCATTACTGTCAACCGTCACCTGTCAACGGTCTTCTTCTTTATTAACTCCATCACAACTTCCATTTTCTTATCCACTCCTTTCATGAGCGCATCATAATTAGGCGGCACATAAATATCGGGCATCACGCCATGACCATCTTTCGGTACATGGTTGAATTGTACAAGCCTTACTAACGGTAATCTCACACGCAAATGCGTATTGGGTAAAGTAATATCCGGAATCATTACACCATTATTACCGTGCCATCCCCCGCCGGCCTCCTCTCCTACCAAAGTGATGCCGGGCTGGCCTTTCAGGTCATTGCACAATAAAGTAGATGCGGAAAAAGTTGGGCCATTTGTCAGGATGTAAAGATCACCGCCAAAGTGGTTTGTTTTTTTAGCATAGAACGTTTTATGTTCCCAGTAACCGAAATGCCTTCTGCCATCAGATTTTTTCTTTGTCAAAAACAATAATGCAAGGTTATTCCAGAATTTTCCTTTGATGTATTTTGTATACGGTTTTAAAGATCCTGCAGCAACAGTGGCGGAATCGGCAATGCGGAATGGTTTTCTTGTAACATATTTAGTAAGCAGTGTTGACAGATTTATTTTTCCGCCGCCGTTGCTCCGGATATCCAGCACTACATTATTGATATTGTCATTTTTGATTCTTTTAAAAGATCTTCTGAAAAAACCACGCAATGTATTTCCACTGAAACTGTTGAGTGTGATCAATGCCGTGTTATTGACAATATCAATGGCGAGTGCATGATCATTTTCGCGGTTGCGCTTTTTTCTTTCGGCCCTGCTCAGTTGCCTGGCAGGTGCAGATTTATTTTTTTTCGAAGTATCAATCGTTGGTTCGTATAAAGGGAGACGGATCGATTTTTCAGCACCGGTGCTGTCTTTATAAGTAACATCATATTGCCTGCGCAGCCCATACACGACCCTGTGATAATAAGGAAAATTTGTACTGAGGCGGATATAATTAATATTATTGCTGATGCCATCTTCGGTCATGTATCCAAACATAGTGTTGATCAGTTCGGGTGGTTTGATGCCATTGATGGATGTAATGATCATGCCTCTTTTTAAAACAGAATCCTTATGATTAAGGTTACCCGACAGTACCATTGTATCTCCCCATATTTTCATGAACAAAGGAAAGGAAGGAAAAATTTTATTGTCCACCCATTTGTTGTAAGCCTTGCTCATGCCGAAACTGGTGTGACCGCAATGTAATTTTTCAGTAAGCGGTGCCAGTATTCTCCATCCGAAACGGAGTTCCGTCATACTGTCTTCGATCTGCTTATAATATTTGTCAAAATAAAAGTCCATGCTGTCTTTTGACGTGTACCAGTAAATAGAAGGATGTTTGGTTTCCAGAATATTTTTAAGGAGGGTATAATCCTGTTGTAATTTTTCTTTGGGATATTTTTTATCGGGGTTGTAGTTTTTGCTGGAAACGGAACAGGAAGAAAAAAATAAAAACAAAACAACACTCAATACTAAATGGATTCGGTTCATTGCTGCTTAATTACAACGAAGTTACGCGGCTGCATTGAATTATTGAGTCATCATTAATAAATCAAGTGGATTACTGAATAATTTAACAACATCCAGTTGCAGCTGTACAGCAATGGCTTCTATGCGGCGCATACTCATATTGGTTTTGTCATTTTCAATATTGCTCAAAGCTGCTGTTGTGATACCCAGTTGATCCGCCAGTTGTGATTGTTTAATGCCTTTCAGCATGCGCCATTGGCGGATATTGCTACCGATCAGGATCCGCTGATCATTGCTGTTTACATATTTCATATTAATCAGGATTGAAAACAAACTTAATAAAGTTATAGTGCCGCTTGGTAAGACTTCAGCGCAAAAAAGAAAGTATTAAAACTTATTAAATCAGTTTTGTAACGTCAATGGCCAGTGATGCGGGGAAAGCTGAAAACCGGGAAACAGAGTAGGCTGACAAAAATGTACAATATGAAAAAGATAATTTTTTTGGGTATGATAATGCTGAGTATGAATTGTTTGTTTGCACAAACAGAAAAAATGCCTGAAGATGGAGGATCGCCCGGCTGCCCGATGGGCTGTAACACCGTATTGAATTTTACTTTTACAACATTCAATTTTCATAAGCCAAGAACAAATTGCGAATCGGGCTTTGGGCTTTGTATTAAAGGGGTATGGTCTACGCATTGTGATTGCGGGTATTACAAACCGGTAACATCCATTGAAAACGGAAATGTAAATTGTGCGGGAAAAAAAGAAGGCTCAAAATTGTCCCTGTATATTCCTTATGCTTTAAAAGATTTGGATATCTATAAAAATGAAGATACCAGCACATTTACAGTAGGTGAAGATATCAGCCTAATTGATGGCAGCGGAAATATATTTGCCAAGGTTGTTCCTGGCGACTATAAAGTAAAAGTAGAAGGAAATAATTTTTTAATCGTTGTCGATTTAAAATAGTTACAGAGAAATAGTTTGGTGAAAAATTGCCAGCAAAGCGAAAGGACAGAAAGTCGTATCTGTTTGCCGTCCTTTCGTTTTGCCGGTGATTTTAAAATACGCATACAATTTTGCGGTATGTTTGAATCTGGCTAAATTTAATTCGTATAATTTGAATTAATTCGCGTAATAAAAATTTTATGAAAACAACACCCATCTTATTATTCGCAATAGTATTCAGTCTTGCTTCCTGCAAAAATTATCTTGCAGCAAAATATAAGATCAATCAGCCCTTTACTTTCAAAACCAAACACGAATACCTTGATTACCTCCAACAAAAAAAACATTTCGAAAAAGATAAGATATTGTATGTTGATGCTTCAACTTATTCAAAACTTTTCAATGCCATTTCAAATGGATATGCTGTATACTATGGAAGTTTTCTGAATGATTCAACAGAAATAAAAAAATCTGCGCAGCTGATGATCAATGAAGCCTGCATGGGAAGAATGGATGCTGAGATCAAAAAAAATATTCCCCGTCAAAATGGCTTTGACAGTTTATTAACCAGGTCTGAAAATATCCGCCAGTTTAAATTATTGCATGCGATCGACAATTCGCCTTTAAATATCAATGGCAATGACGGCCGGCTGAAAGTTTTTATGTCTTTTGGTTTTGCGCAGGGAGCCGTGTATGATGAACTGTATAAAGAAGTTTATAAAACGTATACAGACAGCAATCAATCTTTTGATGTGTATATTATGCTGATCGATCCCTTGTATCAGATGCCTGATTAGGCTAAAGAAAAAGTTGAAACTGTTGATGAAGTTTATAAGTAAAATACTTAACCGCAAAGACACGAAGCCGCAGAGTCAGATAAAAAATTCATTCACTCATGCGGTTAGTTTTTTTTTAATTTTTTCTTTTGGCTTTCCTCACGCCTTAACATATTTACTATTTTTCCAGATGATTCCAGCCCTGGGCCACCAGTTCATGTTTGTTGCCGTTCCTGGTAAGAATATTTTTTCCTTCGGCAACTTCTGTAATATATCCTATGATACTGATCTCGGAATTGGCTTTTATTTTTTCGTAATCAGTTTGTGAAACGGTAAACAGTAATTCATAATCTTCGCCGCCGCTCAATGCACAGGCCGTAGGATCCAACTGCAGTTTATACGCAAATTGTTTTGCTTCTTCATTGATCGGAATTTTATCTTCATAAATAACACAGCCGCATTCACTTTGCCTGCAGATGTGCAGCAATTCACTGCTGAGTCCGTCACTGATATCCATCATACTCGTGGGCATGACCTGTTGTTCTGCAAAAAATTCGATGATGTCTTTTCTTGCTTCAGGTTTCAATAATCTGCCAACAATATAAGCCTGGTCTTCCAGATCAGGCTGGGCACCGGTTTCTTCAAATATTTTCTTCTCTCTTTCCATAATGGTAAGTCCCAGGAAAGATCCACCCAGGTCGCCACTCACACAGATAAGATCTGCTTTTTTTGCACCATTTCTTTTTACAAATTTGTCTGCAGGCACTTCGCCGATTGCAGTCACGCTTATAACAAACCCTTTCTGTGAAGTAGTGGTATCCCCGCCTACAAGATCAACATTATATTTTTCACAGGCCGCATAAATACCTTCATAAAATTCATTAAGCGCTTCCACACTGAACCGGTTACTGATGCCGATACTAACGGTAATCTGTGTGGGTGTTGCATTCATTGCATAAATATCACTCAGGTTAACGGTCACAGCTTTATACCCAAGGTGTTTCAGCGGCGTATACATCAGATCGAAATGAATGCCTTCGATCAGCAGGTCGGTTGTAATGACGGTCTGCATTCCGCTGTGATCAATCACCGCAGCATCATCTCCAACACTTAATACAGTAGATGAATTTCGTGTTTCATTATTCAATGTCAGGTGATCGATCAGGCCAAATTCACCCAGCGATGCGATCTCTGTTCTTTCTTCACTCATAATATTTTTTTATTGTTGATAACGTCCAGCAATTCCTGGTGGATCTTTCCATTGGTTGCCACCAGGTGTGGTTGATAAGGTGAATAATGATCGCCTTTGAAATCAGTAACTTTTCCTCCAGCCTCTTCCACAATTAAAAAACCTGCAGCGCTGTCCCATGCCTGCAGTTTATGTTCGTAAAAACCATCGAACCTTCCGGCTGCCACCCAGCAAAGATCAATAGCTGCGCTTCCAAGCCTGCGTACCGGCACTCCTTTGCGGATCAGTTTTTCAAAAACCTGCAATGGACCGTTGGGTTCATCCAGGTATGTATAAGGAAAACCGGTAACCAGGCAGCTTTTAATAACATCAGCCGTATTGCTCACCGCTATTTTTTTATCATTCAGCGAAGCGCCAAAACCTTTCTGTGCAAAGAACATTTCATTCATCAATGGGTTGTAAACGGCACCCATAATCATCTCACCGGCTTTTTCTATAGCAATGCTGACACAACAGATAGGAATACCTCTTGAAAAATTAATGGTTCCGTCAATAGGATCAATGATCCACTTATATTCACTGTCCATCACGATCTCACCGGTTTCTTCACTTAAAATAAAATGCCCCGGAAAGTTTTCCCTGATCGTTTCAAAGATCACTTTTTCCGAAGCATGATCCGCCTCCGTAACAGGATTATTAATGCCTTCTTTATTGGTAATCTCAAATTCTCCGTTAAAAAAATGCTGCAGTTGGGCTGCACCTGCTTCCACTGCTTTTAATAAAGTTGTTTTTAACATGCGGCAAAGATAAGAACGGTTCACCGCGGAGACACAAAGACGCAGATTTATATTTATAGAAATAACAAATAAGAAATCCACTCAAATAGTGTCCAAATAATTTATCACTGGAATTATTCTTTGCGTCTTAGCGCCTTAGCGGTAAAAAAAACTAATTTTATAACAGCGAAAAATTTATCAGCATGGCAAAGAAAATTCATCGGAAAGATTTTTTAAAACTGGCAGTGCTTGCAAATCTGAGCCTGTATGCAAAACCATTTGAATTTCTTGTAAAAGAAAAACAAACCGCAGATAAAAATCCCGCCTCTCTATCCAATGTAACCTATTATAAAAAAGGGGATGTTGAATATGAAAAGCTCAGGCAGGGTTTTAATAAACGCATTGATAAATATCCTGCGGTCATTGCACTTTGCCAGAACAGCAGTGGCGTTGCGGAAGCAATCAATTATGCCATTGCCAATCATTTGCCGGTTGCAGTAAAAAGCGGTGGCCATTGTATGGAAGGATTTTCCTGCAACAATAACGGCATGGTCATTAATCTTTCTTTATTGAACAAAGTTGAATGGATTGATAACGATACAATAAAAGTTGGGCCGGGATGTACGCTCTCAAACTTATACGATACTATTTTACCAAAAGGAAAAATATTACCGGGTGGTTCATGCGGCGGCGTTGGCATTGGCGGTTTGGTACTGGGCGGCGGTTATGGATTGCTGGCAAGAAAATTCGGCCTCGCATGTGACAGCCTGATAGAAGTAACCATGATAGACGGCACCGGAAAACTGCGCAGCTCAGCAGAAGATAAAGAACTGCTCTGGGCCTGCAGGGGCGGCGGAAATGGAAATTTTGCTGTCATCACGGAAATGAAATTTAAAGTCCACAAGGCGCCTGCCACTTTACAGAGTTTCCGTTTTAAATCTCATAAAATAAAAACCGACAGAGCAAAAAATATTTTACAAAAATGGTTTGAACTTTCTGCAATATTACCGCCTGGTTGCTTTTCTGCTTATGTGCTGAATGGAAAAACAGTTTACATCCTGTTGACCAACGTTGATAAAAATACTCCGGAGGTATTGGCGTTCATTAAGGGCATGTCTGCTCTTGCAGATAAAACCACCCAAACAAAAGCGCAGCCGCTGACAACTGCATTAAAAGTTTTTTACGGACAAAAAGATCCGCTGTTCTTTAAAAACTCCTCTGCCGGCCTGTACAAAAACTTTGCTGATATAGAACACTGTATAGACGCCGCCATCGGTACCGTGATTGCCACACCCGGAATGATCTACCAGGTAAATACATTGGGTGGCAATATCCAGAATGCTGAAGCCGAAGCTGCTGCTGCATTTCCACACAGGAGCTGCATTTATTTTTCTGAATTACAGACTTACTGGCAAAATGAAAAAATGCAATCACATTTTCTGGAAAGGTTTCAATATGTACAGAATATTTTCATAAACAACGGGATCAATACCCAATACGTAAATTATCCTGATATAAATTTTAAAAATTGGGAAACACAATATTATGGAAGTAATTATTCAAGACTGCAGTTCATTAAAAATAAATATGATCCCAATGATCTGATCAGACACGATCAGAGTATTAAAAAAAGCTGATGTATCTTTATCTTTTCGGATGATCCGTTTGCGGTATTAATCGGGTACTGCTGGTCTTTAGTACGAATCTGTTTGGCCATATTTTAATACCGTGCGTTTTTAACCAGAACTGTTTGAAGTTATCTGTCATTATAGTAAATTACAATGTAAAACACTTTTTAGAGCAATGCCTTTGTTCAGTAATTAAGGCCTGCAAAAACATTGAAGCAGAAATTCTGGTCATAGATAATAATTCTTCGGATGGAAGTGAAATATATCTTACTTCGAAATTCCCCTCTGTCCTTTTTACCTGGAACAAAGAAAATACAGGATTTGCAAAAGCCAACAATATCGCTGTCTCCCACGCAAAAGGTGATTATATACTTTTTCTCAACCCTGATACGATCCTCTCCGAAGATTGTCTCGAAAAGAGTCTTATTTTTTTTCAATCACATCCCAATGCAGGCGCAGTGGGGATCCGCATGATAGATGGCGCAGGAAATTTTTTAAAGGAAAGCAAGCGCGCTTTCCCTTCGCCCTTCACATCGTTCACAAAATTAAGTGGCCTGTCAAAATTGTTTCCGCATTCAAAATTTTTTAACCGCTATCACCTCGGTCATTTATCTGAAACAAATAATCAGGAAGTGGATGTGCTTGCGGGAGCATTTATGATGCTGCCCAAAAAAGTATTGAGTGAGGTCGGGAGTTTTGATGAACTTTTTTTTATGTATGGCGAAGACGTAGATCTCAGTTACCGCATCCAGGTTGCCGGCTATAAAAATTATTATTTTGCTGAAAGCAGTATCATTCATTTTAAAGGCGAGAGCACAAAAAAGGGAGGTCTTAATTACGTAAGGATGTTTTACAATGCTATGAGTCTGTTTGTAAAAAAACATTATAGCGGCAGCAGTGCAGGTTTATTTAATTTTTTTGTACAGGCTGCTATATTGATCAGAGCAATTATTTCTCTTGCAGGAAAATTTTTAAAATTTATCGGGCTGCCACTGATTGATGCCGCCATTATCCTGCTAAGTTTCTGGACAACAAAATTATGGTGGGCTGCTTATATTAAAAAGCAGGCAAATTATTCTCCTAATATTTTATTGATCGCATTTCCGGTATTTACATTTATTTTCCTTGTAGCTGCATTTTTTTCGGGATTGTATGACAGAGGTTATAAGCAACGGCAACTCAACAGGAGTACGTACATTGCTGCTTTGGTGCTTTTCAGCAGTTATTTATTTGTTCCGGCCGACTTCCGGTTTTCCAGGGGAATATTGATCTTTGGAATTGCCGAAGCATTTGTGCTCATGAGTTTTTTAAGATGGTTCTTTGTAAGAAAAAACATTCTTATTGACAGCACAGTTCCCAACGAGCAGCGTCAAACCGTTGTTGTTGCTAATGAAAAAGATTTTGTAATTGTTACCCGGCTGATGCAGGAAGCACATATGCAGGAACGGGTACTTGGCAGAGTAAGTAATAACGGAGTAAGCGGAAACAGTCTTGGCAGCCTGCTGCAGTTACCATCACTGATAAAAACTTATGCCATCCGGGAAGTAATTTTTTGTGAAGATGGTTTGAGTTTTAAAGAGATTATTGATATGATCGGAATACTTCCAAAAAATATCCGGTATAAATTTCATGCTTCAGGCAGCAGCAGTATTGTAGGCAGCAATAATAAAGATGATATTGGCGAATCGATATCAATCGATAAAAAATATATTATCGCATCAGCTGTACAGAAAAGAAATAAACGCTCCCTTGATATTGGCACTGCTGTTCTTATGCTTTTAAGCTTCCCGGTACATCTGTTGCTGCAAAAAAAACGGCTAAGGTTTTTTACAAATATTATTAATACACTTATCGGAAAAAATTCTTTTGTTGGTTATGCCGCTTTATCAAAACATTTACCTGTTATAAAAAAGGGGGTTCTTACTTCAACCGGATTACCTGCATTTTTGAATAATCTTCCCGAAGAAAGCCTTGCTGTTTCAGATGAATGGTATGCTGCAGAATATTCTGTGTATACAGATATCCAGAAAATCTGGAGAGGATATCAATACCTTGGTGCCTGATCATTTGCAGTCACTGCATATTCCGCTTACCACCATTTCTGCCTGGGTAGGCGTAAAACCCTTCGGAAGTTTTACAGTGGGTACGGTCACATCGTCAAGGCAGATGGTTTTGCTGCATTTATCACAAATAAAATGAACGTGGTTGTCATGATGATGCCCCGCTTCGCAATCATGTTTACACAAAGCATATTTAATGGAATTATCTGTGGTGGGTATATGATGAACAATGCCGCTTTCAACAAAGGTCTGCAGTGTACGGTATACAGTCACCCTGTCGAACGAACTGCCGGTCTTTTGTTCAATGTCAGCATGGGCAAGGGCTCCGTTGCTTTTTAAAAAAAGTTCCAGGATTTTTTTCCGGCTGCTGGTTACGCTCAACTGATTCTTCTTTAATATATCCAGTACATCTGCCATCAAATAAAAGTATTTATTAATTGGGCGTATTTCCCATGTTATTTAAAAAATTGCTGTGATTATTTTTTTCTTTCAACAGGTCTTTGATATCAGCAATCAGCTGATCCACTTCTTTCGCTTTGGTACCGTCATAAATTCCGCGCACTCTTCTTTGTTTATCTACCAGTGAAAAAAACTGTGTATGAATAAACTGATCGCCTATTTTCAACGTCGTATCACGTCTGTTATCATCAATCATATAACTGTGACGCGCCATTTTATAGAGATCAGCTTTATTCCCTGTAAGAAAATACCAGTTGGTCGATTTTTCGGGAGTTGTTGTTGAAGGCTGTTCGTCAATCCTGTAAGAACCATCTGCACTGGTATCCACTTTTCCATTGAGCATTTTTTGCTCATACTGTTTCATCAACGGGAAGCTGTCCACTTCCGGCATACAGGTATGGGAAAGGATTGCAAAGCCCGGTTCATTTTTAAATGCATCGTACACTCTGCGCATGTTGGCATTCATACGCGGACAAATGCCACGACAGGTTGTAAAAAAATATTCCGCTACATATACCTTTCCGTCAATATCGCGGTCGCTAATTGTTTTACCGTTCTGTGCTGTAAAAGAAAAATTCTGAACATTGTCATTAATCACAGCCAGGTTTGACTTTGATGTATCGATATACCTGAAAAGGAACAGATAAAATATCAGGAGCAGTACTGCAAAAAATCCGGCATATAGCAGCCACTTCAACTTCATAAACTAATTTTTAATAAAGGTACAATTTGATCTCCGGGATAATCAGCAATAATCCCCGACAAATAAATATAGGGTTAAATAAGTGCAATAATGTTGCAAATTTATTTATCTTTGCCCTTCTTTCCAAAAATGAATTATAAAGTAAACTGGGACGCTCTTGGTATTGCCACTTCAATTGCCTGTGCTATTCATTGTGCGATATTGCCGGTGATAATAACCAGCCTTCCGGTTTTTGGGATCAACATCGTTCATAATTTAATATTTGAGTGGAGCATGATTGCATTGGCCTTTGTGGTGGGTTCTTATTCACTTTATCATGGCCATACCAGGCATCACAAAAATTTAAAACCACTTTTTATTTTTACTACAGGATTTATTTTTCTGATACTCAAACAATTTTTCCCCGCGTATGAACTATGGCTGTTGGCCATTGCAGTAATACTGATCATTACCGCCCACTATTATAATTACCGGCTTTGCCGGCAGAGCAGGTGTGCGTCTCCTCATCATAAGCATTAAGCTTTTAAAAGAAGATTTTGAATTGATAATTTTCTAACTTCAATGCATGAAAAAAACAGTACGCTTTTTTATTATCTGCATAATCAGCTTATCCGCATTTTCAGCAAAATCACAATCAAAAGATGAAACGGCAATCCGGAATCTGCTGAAGGATCAAACCATTGCCTGGAATAAAGGAGACATTGATGGATTTATGCATGGCTATTGGGAAAACGATTCATTAATGTTTATCGGAAAAAGTGGTATAACCTATGGCTGGCAAAATACTTTGAACAATTATAAAAAAAGTTACCCGGATGCTTCTGCAATGGGCAAACTGGATTTCGGGATCATTGAAGTGAAACGGCTTTCTGCTATTTATTTTTATGTTGTTGGCAAATGGCATTTAAAAAGGAGCGCCGGAGATCTCAATGGTTATTATAATTTACTTTTCAGAAAAGTAAAAAGTCTATGGGTGATCGTGGCTGATCACAGCAGTTGAATTCATATTTTCCATTTCCTTTTTAAATGGAGCAGCAGCCATATCAATGTACCAAGTGCAAATACATAATACAGATAATTTTTCCAGGAGGGTGTATCTTCAAAAAATGCCAGTCCATATTTAATCCCGATGATGGTGTTCAGCAACATCCACAGTAACAGTATCGCAATACTATTTGCAATTTTTTTTAAAAACTCAGTTACATCGGGCTCCATTCCCATATAATAAATTTAGTGAACAACACGCAGACTTTTATGATTGCCGGATATTAAAAGCGATGTACAAGTAAATTATCTGACCAGAATTTTTTTAAAATCAGAACTGTCGCCATTGAATACGTTGAAATCAACATACGCATCAATGCCGTTCACATGCCCTCTTTCATTGTGTTGCCAGAAAGTCCATTTTCTTTTAATCCGTGGCTTATCCTGCACCAGGTAGTGAGCTATCCATAAAGGATAATCATCAAACGCGCCAGCAAGAAAACTATCATAGAATTCTACATAAGTATAAATGATGGGCTTTACTTTATAATGCGCTTCCATCATTACAAGACAATCTTTAACCCTTTGCTGGACTTCTTCTTTGCTTGCGCCATTTACCTGTTCAACATCCAGTACCGGTGGCAGGTCTCCTTTGGCAATATCCACTGTTTCAATAAAATTTTCGGCCTGTGCTTTTCCGCTTTTGCTCCCGATAAAAAAATGATACGCTCCTCTCGGCATTCCGTTTTCTTTTGCATCTAACCAGTTTCGTCTGAACTGATCATCCACTCTTCCAATGCCTTCCGTTGCCTTGATAAAACTAAATCCCATCCTGATATCCTTTACCTGCATGGCTTTTACATCAGCCCAATCAATCGCGTGCTGGTGACGGCTCACATCAATTCCATGTATCTGAAAACTAACGGGCATGTCGATCCCAAATGCAGGATAGCGCACAAATTTCGGGCGATAAAAATAATCAGTAATAAAATAAGCAGTGCCCGAAACAACGGCCAATACAATTATCAGCAACAGAACAGAACGGAAAATACTTTTTTTCTTTTTTGCCACTTTAGTTTGGTTAGGTGCCAACACAACGAAAGTAATGTAAAGAAAAAGACGGAGTGTAGATTTAAAAGATCTTTAAGATAAATTATGATTTTTATAGTTTCAATATTTTCTTCACAAATCTGAAACTATTGCCTGCTTTTATCTGCAGACTGTAAATACCGGCGGATAATTTTTTTGATGGGATTTCTATAAACTGCGATCCATTGATGCTCACGTTTTGCGTATAGATCAATTGCCCGGCTGCATTATATAGATTTAGTACAGCTGATGATTCCGGAAAATTTCTTAAATAAACCAAGAGAGGATCTGTTACGGGATTTGGATATACCTGGACAATATGCTGGCCACTCACCACATCAGTAACTTTTGCAGACGTATTATCCCTGCTGATGATCCAGTTTTCCGGATCAATGATCACGGTGTCCGGTACAAATCCGATATTCCTGATAAATATTTCATCATTTGTTTTATTGTCAACGATCATCGTTTTTTGCTGACTTCCATTTTTAAATTGTAATGCGACCGGCATTTCAAAAAATGAAACTGAAGGATGCGATGTTGTCTGGCTCATCCTGATCCTTACATATGCAGAGCCAATCGTTGACCATTCTACTTTATAAGTTGGATAGCCTTGACCCGCGTACCATTGATCAAAAAATTTTGTGAGGTTTTGTCCGCTTGTTGCTTCCAGGTTTCTTTTCAGATCAGCAGTACTGGTAAAACCATACATTAATTTCGGATCTTTCTGATAATTGCGCAAGGCCTGAAAAAATACGGAGTCGCCTAATTTCCAACGCAGCATGTGCAATAGGTGACTGCCTTTGTAATAAGTAAGCCTTGCATCAAATATGCGGTTCACGTCTGTTGTATCATCCACCAATACTGATCCCCCGGGTAATGAGGTAATAAAGTTGATCTCAATTTTTCTTTCTGAAACAGTCAGTTGAGGATATTTATTTTCGCGGAACAATGTCGCAAGCTGTGTCGCAAAGCCTTCGTTGAGCCAGGTATCTTTCCAGCTTCCTGTAGTGATCTTATCACCAAACCATTGATGGCCGAGTTCATGTGCGCATAAATTTTCATCGGCAGATACAACAAAAGTGCTGGTCTGATGTTCCATACCACCACCCCATCCAAATTGAACATGGCCGTATTTTTCTTTTATAAAAGGATATTCACCGAAGAGACCATTGTATAATTTCATCGCATCCAGTGTAAACTGTGTTTGTGTTTGAAATGCGGTCAGGTCTTCAGGATAACAATAAGTTTGCATCGGAAGTATTACTGCTCCCAACTGTACTGTATTATTGAATACAGCATAATTGGTAACGGCCATGCACATCAGATAAGTGGCAATGGGATAACGATGTTTCCAATGGGTGATTTTCTTTGTCCCTCCAGCTATTAATGTCTCACTTTGAAAAAGTCCATTGGATGCAGCTTTATAAGCAACGGGATGCGTTACAAACACATCGATTGAATCAGCTTTATCATCAAGTCCGTTTTTGCAGGGCCACCAGTCGCGGGCACCATACGGTTCGCTGAGTGTCCATATCACCGGCACTCCCGCATGCATATCCTGGATGAAAGAACCAAAACCCGTTGCTGCGGGAACTCCCTGGTAAAAAATGCTAACCGAATCCAGCGTTCCTGCATTAACTGTAGTTGGAAAATTAATGCTCAGTGTATTATTGCTGAATTGTTTTGCAAGTATTGCTGAACGTTGTGTAACACTATCTGCCGATAAAGGGCTCAACATATCCAGTGCAATAAAAGTTGTTGACGAAGTGATTACATAATAAACAGTCACTTTTCCTTTGATATATCGTATTGCCGGATCTACTTCCCATTCACAACGATAATATTTTACATCAAAATTATTACTGGCTGATGTTATCGTTTCAGCGCCGCCGGTACCATTACCTCCAAGACGCTGATGAGCCATACGTTCCATCATTGCAATATCTTTTACCTGTTTGCAGGATAATTCGGGCATTTGCGCCTGAACCTTTATCAACGTAAAAAAGAGTATAGTAAAATACAGTCTCATATTAATCATTTTAGGCATCTGCAAACGATTTCTTAAAGTTCCCCAATTTAATTGACCGGGCAATATTTAAGGCATGGTATTCGTTTAGTTCTTTTCCCGTTTTAAAAACGTTCAGGCGCATCCAATATTTTATTAAAGCATAAATATATCTGCATGGTATTCAATATCCTTAAGAAAACAAGCCTTTTTACAATCATTCTTTTAATTGGTTTCACTTCCAGGACAAAAGCACAGACAATTGCTGCAGATAATTCTTCTCTTATTCAGCTATCGGCCAATATTAATGACAGTATGATCACTGATAATGCTGCTGTTGTTTTTCCTGCAATTCTATCAGGGAATGAAAATGCAAGTACGGACTACATTGAAAAGTTTTCAAAGAACCGCAGGAATTATCTTATCAATACTTATAAAAGAGGCAAATCTTTTTTTACTAAGGCCTCCGCAATTTTAAAAAAATATGATCTGCCTGCAGAACTGAATGTATTGCTGGCCCTGGAAAGCGGTTTCAATGCAAATGCAGTTTCGGGCGCCGGGGCTGTTGGCTATTGGCAATTGATGGATAAGACTGCAAAAGAATACGGACTTAAAATATTTCAAAAGCCTGTTGCTGAAAAGATCAGCCGGACAAAAAAAGGAAAAAAAATAAAGGGTGCTTCAGAAAGCTTTGCAAAAATTAAAAAAATGCAGGCCAAAGATGACCGCAGAAATTTTAATAAAAGCACTTGTGCGGCCGCACAATATTTAAGAGACCGCAGTAAAAATTTAAACAATGATTGGTTACTGGTAGTTGCCAGTTATAATTGCGGAATTGGAAATGTATGGGATGCCATGGCGCAGAGCGGAAAAGATAATCCTACATTCTGGGATATTAAAAATCTTCTGCCTGCAGAAACACAGGGGTATGTGATGAACTTTATTGCATTGAATGTCATCTTCAATAATTACGAAAAATTTGCAAACAATACACTTGCATTCAGACCATTGCCCAATAAAACAGCAGGTATTGAAACAGAAGCCGATCAGACGGTAACGGAAACCAGTACAGCTTCTTTTAAATAAATTTTCTATTTAATTTTTTCAATATCCTTTTTCAATACAAACCCGGTTGTGAACTGGCCATTGCTGTTCTCAAACGATACCTCCACAAAATTTTTAAGTTCGCGGATGCCACCGGCTTCATTGCCTTTGAGCAGATAACCTTTACGTGTTTTACTGCCGAGTTTTGGACTATCATAAAAAAAAGTTTTGGCTGCAGTCACCCGCCATTTTACATCATCAGGCTCCGGCGAACTGTTGAGCTGGTCAATGGAAACTTCACCCAGTTCTTCTTCAGCAATCGTTATTTTTTTTGTTGTTGCTTCGGGATCTCCTTCCTGGAAACTTTCTTCCTGCTGTTTTTTGAGGAACCAGTTTTTCTTTGCTGGCTTATATACAAAACTGTATTCAACACCCCAACGCCAGCTGCTGCCACCAAAAAAACTGATTGAAAATCCATTTGCTTTGATTATAGTTTCCTGGTAAGGATCTCCCATCATGCCGCCACATGTTTTACATAGCATAATATGATCGCTCTTTTTTTCCTGTTTCAGTTTACCATTGGCCTGCCGGATCAATATCAGCAAAGGACGCAGCAGATCGTCTGCAGTTGAAGTATCTTCTGCCTGCTGTTTCAAAATGAGAATTGCATCGGGCTTGCCGTCAGCATTCAGGTCTCCTTTAATGTAGTCAAGCATTTCAAAACCACGCGGTACAAATGTTGCCGCTTCTGCAGGCAGTTTCTTTTCCTGTGCTACCGCAATGATTGATAAAAAAATAAACCCTGACAAGGCGATGATCTTATTCATAAAAAAATTTGTCTAAATTTAATAAAACATCACTCAACGGGTGGCGTCAGATTTATTCGAAATGTCGTGTTTCAACATTATTGCATGAAAAAATTCAGTTTCTTAATCGCAGCGATATTTTTATTCTCCTTTTTTTGTTCCTCACAGGATATGGGTTCAATTGAAAAAATGTTGTCTGCAAAATATAACCGGATCACTTATTGGTCGGAAAACCACGAAGAGAATACAACAGCGTATGACTCATTGGAAAAAGCAAATGACGCTTTTGAAAAATTGCTGCAGTCTGTTACGGCAAAATATCCAGCCTCCATCAAATATCATTTTTGCGTTTTCGACAGCAGTAATCTTTCCGTTGCAGGTTCTGATGACGGCCAGTTCAGAATTTACAGCTGGGATACTTATACGGGCGGAACCATGCATGTGTTTGCAACAGTCTATCAATTTGCTTTTAAAAACAAAACTTTTTCGTTAAAAGGATATAGCGGAGATGAAGGCGGGTCATGGTATGACAGCATTTATACCATATCAACAGCTCATAAGAATTATTATCTCGCAGTTTATCACAGCGTATTTTCAAGCAGGGATAAAAATGTTGGTATTAAGGTCTTCAGCATTGATAAAGGCAAGCTGAATACAAAAACAAAACTGATCAAAACGGGTTCAGGTCTGCAGAATACGATTGATGTTGAGTTTGATGTTCCCGCACTTCAGTCAGAAGATTATCCGGAAATAAAATATGACCGGACAACCAAAACAATTTTCCTGCCTTTACTTGCTGCAGATGGAAAGCTTACACAAAAAACTATTGCATATCGTTTTATGACAGATCATTTTGAAAAAGTAAAAAAATGATGACCGCATTCACGCAGTGAAAAAATTATACTGGTAATACAATACAAACGTTATGAATAAATTCATTAAAGGGATATTGATTTTTATCGGGATTATTATCGTTATCTTTTTCACAACGAAGATCACCGGTATGCTGCAATATTTTACTGTTCCAACTATTTCAAGTGAACCAACAGTGCATCAACATTCATTGTGCTTCGCAACTAATCTTAAGACAGCACACCGGTCCAATCTGATATCGTATACAAATCCGCAACTTGACTCCATCATAAATATTTCTTTGGAAGAAAAAAAGACCGGCAATTCTTTTCTAAGCCGTCTCTGCGCTATTGCCAACGACACGATCCAGATGAAGGCAGGGATATTTTATGTAAATGGAAATAATTTTGACGAGCCTCTTAATCTTTATCATATATATGTGACTTCCAAAAAATATGCAGAGCAGATACATGGCGATCCTGATAAAATAAACGACGATCCTTCTTATCTCTCCATCATCAACGATAGCCAGGCAATTGTAAATCTTACTAAAAAAGAAGTTAAAGAACTGCCTTCGGGTATAACCATGCAGTTGTATATTTCCCGGGTAGATACAACAGAACGCGGGCCTTTTGCCTGGTGTCATAAAAATACTGAGTGGTCTCCCGATAATTTCGGGCCATTGATCGTTCCCGCCGGATGTGGGTTTGTAATGAGTGATAACCGTAACAATTCACTGGATTCAAGATATTTTGGCTTTATTAAACTTTCGGCTATTAAAGGAGTTCTATTTTAAGAAAGTCATTACGAAACTCTTTCCTATCCCGAAACCATCCCTTATCATTTAGAAGTATCTTTGTACTGATGCCGGATTTTAATTTCACCGATACCAAAAATCTTTTAAGCAAGCTTACATTCCGTAGAGCGTGGAATGGTATTAAAGTATTGTCCAGCTATTATATGAGCAGGCTTACGAAAAAGCCCATCCAATGGGGCTACCCGGTTTCTGTTTCATTTGAACCTACTACCAGTTGCAATCTCCGCTGTCCGGAATGTCCGAGTGGATTGCGGTCCTTTACAAGGCCGACGGGCATGTTGAAAAAAGATTTTTTCCGGGAAACGATCGATGATATTCATAAGGAATTATTGTACCTCATTTTTTATTTCCAGGGCGAACCATTCCTGAATCCGGATTTTCTGGAGATGGTAAAATATGCAGGCAGTAAAGGCATTTACACCGCCACCAGCACCAATGCCCATTACCTGAATGATGAAACGGCGAAACGCACAGTAGAAAGCGGGCTTGACCGGTTGATCATTTCTATTGACGGCACCACACAGGATGTGTACCAGCAATACCGCGTTGGTGGCAACATCAGTAAAGTAATTGAAGGCGCAAAGAATATTGTGAAATGGAAAAAAGAACTCAACAGCAAAACACCTTTTGTTTTTTTCCAGTTCTTAGTTGTCAAGCCTAATGAGCACCAGATCGAAGACATCAAAAAATTAGCAAAGGAAGTTGGTGTAGACCAGGTTCGTTTTAAAACTGCACAGGTTTATGATTATGAAAATGATCCGAACCAGCTGATCCCTGTAAATAATAAATTCAGTCGTTATAAAAAAAATCCGGACGGCACTTATGTTGCTAAAAATAAACTGGCCAATCATTGCTGGAAATTGCAGCATGCCAATGTGATCACCTGGGACGGGTTGATTGTGCCCTGTTGTTTTGATAAAGATGCTATGCATCAACTGGGAAATTTAAAAACGCAGTCATTTAAAGAGATCTGGCACAATGATAATTACAAACAGTTCCGCAGAGAACTGATGAGCAGCAGAAAAAATATTGATATCTGCGCCAATTGCAGCGAAGGTGCAAGTGTGTGGAAGGATTGACAACAGGTCTGATTAACTTTACCATATGCCCACAACCTTTAACAACCGTCTCCGACAGGTCATTTTATTGGGGATCATCATATTGTTGGCGCTGCTGCTGCTGAAACAATTATATATTTTTCTTCCCGGATTTTTAGGCGCCATCACTTTATACATTCTTCTGCGCGAATGGTATTTCAATCTTACCATCCAAAAAAAATGGAATAAAACAGCAACGTCTTTATTGTTTATTTTATCCAGTCTCATCATCATTGCAATACCCATTTATTTTGCCATTAGTTTATTGAGCAATAAAATTGCAGCAACCATTACCCATCCGCTGAGCCTGATGATGGACGCGCAAATTGTAAGCAATAAAATAAAAGATCTCACTGGCATTGAAATACTCACACCGGAAAATCTCCTCAGGCTGCAGGCGAAAGCAACCAATATTGTTCCGCAGTTGCTGAACAGTTCTGCCAGTATGCTCAGCAACTTTGCTATTATGTTTTTCCTGCTTTATTTTTTACTCATCAATGGAAGAACAGTAGAAAAATTTCTCGGCCGCTTTATTCCGTTAAAGAATGAAAATATCAAATTGCTGGGAACGGAAACTAAAAATATGATCAAGGCCAATGCGATCGGAATACCCGTACTTGCTGTGTTGCAGGGCATCATCGCAGTTATCGGCTATTCCATATTCGGTGTGCAGGATTATTTATTATGGGGATTTTTAACGGGGATTTTTTCTTTGGTACCAATCGTAGGAACAGCAATTATCTGGGTGCCGCTATGCCTTTACATGTACAGCACCGGCAGTAACAATAATGCATTGGGGCTGCTGATCTATTCTGTTGTATTGATCACCAATATTGATTATGTGGCAAGGCTTACGATTTTAAAAAGGATGATGAATATACATCCACTTATTACCATATTCGGGGTCATCGTCGGCATTGGTTTATTTGGTTTCTGGGGCGTTATCTTCGGTCCGTTGCTGATCAGTTACTTTATCATTCTCGTAAAAATTTACATCAATGAATTCGGGGTGAGCAGGTCGGAAGAAGAACAGCAGCAGGAATAATTTTTTTCTTCGTATCATATTAATAACGGAACTTCAAAGAATACGATTTGCAATACCTAAATTTTTCCGTATGAGTATTGAAAAAGACATCCGCCAGCTGAAATTCCGCAACGAATATCAAAAGGCCGTCATCAATATTATCTTTACCCATAACTGGATGAATGAAAAATTGAAAATCTTTTTTGATAACGCTGGTCTGACCGGGCAACAGTTTAATATACTCCGGATCCTGCGCGGCAGCGAAACGCCTTTATCAACTTTACAGATAAGAGAACGTATGCTGGACAGGATGAGTGATACCAGCAGGATTGTAGACAGGCTGCTCATAAAATCATACGTAAAAAAAATTGCGTGTAAAACAGACAAGCGCCTGGTGGATGTAAGTATTACAGACAAGGGAAAAAAAGTATTAAAAAAAATGGACAGTTATCAGCAAGACATGGACATGATACTTTCAGCCCTTAAAGAAACAGAAGCAAAAACACTTAACAAATTACTGGATAAAATAAGAACCAGTAACTAATTTCTCCGATTGATTATGATTGCTCTATTTAAAAAAAAGCACAGGAATTTTTTCCTGCTTATTGTTTTTCAGCTCCTGATCATTTTGTTATCTGCGCAGTCAAAGCCCGAGCTCCGCGCAGTTTGGGTAGCAACGGTAGATAATATCGATTGGCCTTCCAAAGGAAATTACAACGTCGATTCCCAGAAAAAAGAATTCATTCAATTGCTGGAAATGCACAAAGCAAATGGTATGAATGCATTGGTGGTGCAGATCCGCCCTTCATCGGATGCTTTTTTTCCATCGCAATATGAACCATGGAGCGAATGGCTAACGGGAACACAGGGACTGCCGCCTTCTCCTTATTATGATCCGCTTGAATTCATGATCACCGAAACCCATAAACGTGGCATGCAGTTTCATGCCTGGATGAATCCTTACCGCGCAGAATTTAAACTGGGCGCTTCCAGCATTTCAGCAACCCATATTACAAAGCTGCACCCGGATTGGTTCCTGGACTACGGCGATAAAAAATTCTTTGATCCCGGCAATAAAGAAGTGCAGGAATATGTGGTGAATGTAGTTAAGGATGTGGTGCACCGTTATGATGTTGATGCAATTCATTTTGATGATTATTTTTATCCTTACCGCATTGCAGGCAAAGAATTTCCGGATGATGTGAAGTACAGACAATATGGAAATGGAATGAATAAAGAAGACTGGCGCAGAAGCAATACAGATTCAGTCATCAGCATGCTGAATGCCGCTATAAAAAAAGAAAATAAAAAATGCCAGTTTGGTGTAAGTCCTTTTGGTGTATGGCGCAATTCGGATAAAGATCCGGATGGCAGTAATACCAAAGCGGGGCAGACAAATTATGATGATCTGTATGCCGATATTTTATTGTGGTTAAAAAAAGGCTGGATCGATTATGTGGCGCCGCAACTATATTGGGAATTTGGTCATAAAGCAGCTCCGTATGAAATATTACTCGAGTGGTGGAGTAAACATACTTATGGAAAGAACTGTTACATTGGTCTGGGCATTTATCGCGCCGGCAGTAATGAAGCCTGGAAAGATAAAACGCAGTTGCCCCGCATGATAGAAGCCCTGCGCAATACGCCCAATATCCAGGGCATGATTTTTTTCAGCAGTAAAAGTTTTGATAGAAATCCAAATGGCTGGAACGATAGCCTGAGATTGACTTATTTTAAAGAACCAGTTGCAGCGCCGGTATTAAATAACTAATTGCAGATTTCGGAAGTCAAAAATTAAAAATTAAAAAAATTGATTTTGCTAACTTCTACCTGTCAAGCCGTAGTAGTAGATATATAAAGCTGTGTTGAGTACGCTTATAAAGAACCTGTCAGTTTTTTAATTTTTACTTTTGACTTTGCAGTTAGTCCCGCGGTAAAAACTCTTTTGTACCTTTACCATTCTCAATTTTTAATTATCAATTATTAATTATATGCCCGGTTTAGAATTTTTCGGCGAAGAAGAACGCAAGGAAGTAAATGATGTAATGACTACAGGTATACTCATGCGTTATGGCTTTGATGGTCCGCGTAAAGGAATCTGGAAAGCCAAAGAAATGGAGCAGGCTATCTGTGATAATTTCGGTTGCAGCCATGCTGTATTATTAAGCAGTGGCACAGCAGCTTTGACAACAGCAATGGCGGCTTTGGGCATTGGTTACGGAGATGAGATCATACTTCCTTCTTTTACTTTTGTGGCAAGTTTTGAGGCCGTGCTTTCTGTTGGCGCTGTTCCGGTGTTGGTAGATGTTGATGACACATTGACCTTGAATCCTGAAGCAGTAAAAGCTGCTATTACAGCCAAAACAAAATGCATTATGCCTGTGCACATGTGTGGAAGCATGGCCGATATGGATGCATTGGTTGCCATTTGCAAAGAGCACAATTTAATTTTACTGGAAGATGCCTGCCAGAGTATCGGCGGTTCGTATAAAGGAAAAAAGCTCGGCACCATTGGCAATGCCGGCACTTTCAGTTTTGATTTTGTAAAAACAATTACCTGTGCGGAAGGTGGGGCTGTAATGACCAACGACAAAAATGTATATGAAAAATGTGATGGATATACTGATCATGGGCACGACCACAAAGGAATAGACCGTGGTGCAGATCTTCATCCCTTCATTGGATATAATTTCAGAATCAGTGAACTGCATGCGGCTGTCGGCCTCGGGCAAATAAAAAAACTGGATCAGTTTCTTGCTATCCAGAAAAAAAATCACACGCTCTTAAAAAATATATTATCAACCATTCAAGGTATTAGTTTCAGAAGGATACCCGATCCGGAAGGAGACAGCTGCACTTTCTTAAGTTGGTTTTTACCAACAGAAGAAATCACCAAGGCCGTGGTAGCAGAATTAAAAGCGCAGAATATTCTGGCAGGTCATTTTTATTGGTTTGATAATAACTGGCATTATATCCGCAAATGGGATCATTTAAAAAATGCGGCGATGCTCAATCACCTGCATCCCGATCTTAAAGCTTCGGTAATACATCATGCCACAAAAGATTTCAGCGCAAGCGACGCTGTTATAGGACGTTGTGTGAGCACCGCGATCAGTCTTGTATGGACCGAAGATCAGATTAAAGAAAAAGGAGAGAAGTTAGTGAGTGTGATTCAGCAGGTATTGAAAGAGATGACAGTAAAAACTTACTAGATATTAGTTGTTGCTTTTTAATAAATCCAGGCAGGTGGCTGTTGAAAGATGACTGCTCACAGAAATACAGAATAAGTAAACACTTCAAATCAAAAAGTATTTACTCATAACGAAAAACTTATCTATAACTCTTCTTCCCTTCCAGCCTGTCGCAATCAGCCACGCTTCCGAGCCTGAACCGGAAAGGAATTTTTATGGCTTTATCCATTTTTATTTCCTGTTTACAAAAAAATCCCAGATTGGTTGAATAAAAATTTGCTGCAATGCTGGGCAATCCGTTTCCCGGTACTGAAACCTGTATTAAAGATTTTGTTTTTTGAAACACAATGCCGGCAAGTGTTTTAGGAGATGCCTGTTGCAGAAGGCTTAATTTTTTTAATGGCGGATTTTGGGCAGAAGCGCCCGTAGCCACAACAATCATGCAAAAAAATAAAAAATTAGCTTTTCTGTTCAATTTTTAGATATGTTTGTTTGTAAATTTACGCAAAATATTGAAGGGTAGATGTCTGTTGACAACCATTTAATTTTTACCGGCAATAATATCTAATAGAAATCAGCATGGCGTTAGGACAAAGTTTACAACAAAGGTTATTACAAAAATTATCTCCTCAGCAGATTCAGTTGATGAAATTGCTGCAGGTTCCTACAGCCAATCTTGAAGAACGCATTAAAGAGGAACTGGAAGAAAATCCTGCATTGGAACAGGGAGAAGAAGATGCAAAAGAAGAATTTGAAAATACCGAAGAAGAAGTGATTACCAATGATGATGCAGAACCTGATGGTAGTGTAGACGAATACGATAATGTTGATGTAAGCGAATACATTCGCGATGGTGATGATGAAGTAGGTGATTACCGTTTGCGTGATGATAACTATCCCGAACAGGACGATGGCAAAACTATTCCACACAAGGTAGAGACCAGTTTCAACGAAATCTTACTGGAACAATTAGGTCATCTTAATCTCGATGATCATCTTCAGCCGATAGCAGAACAGATTGTAGGGAGCCTTGATGACGACGGTTACCTGCGCAGAGAAATTTCTTCCATTGTAGATGATCTTGCTTTTCGGCAGAATATTATGACCAATGATGAAGAAGTAGCCAGCATAATTTTACAGATACAACAGTTTGATCCACCTGGTATCGCAGCAAGAAATTTACAGGAATGCCTGTTGTTGCAATTGGAAAGAAAAGTAAAGAATGGTAGCAAGTCTGTTGAAATGGCAATCAGGATATTGGAAAAATATTTTGAAGAGTTTACTAAAAAACATTACGAAAAGATACAACGGGGCCTTGGTATCAATGACGAGCAACTGAAAGCAGTCATCAACCAGATCATAAAACTGAATCCTAAGCCCGGCGGTAATTTTGGCGAAGTAAATAAAGCAGAGAGTTATATCATTCCCGACTTTTTTATCGTGAACAATAATGGTAAACTTGAACTTACTTTAAATAGCCGCAATGCCCCGGAACTCAGGGTAAGCGAGGGTTACAGGGATATGCTGAAAGATTATGACCGCGGAAATAAAAAAGATAAACGTCAGAAAGAGGCCGTTCTTTTTATCAAGCAGAAAATAGACAGCGCCAAATGGTTCATTGATGCCATCAAACAACGGCAGAATACTTTGCTGAGTACCATGGAAGCCATTATGAATTACCAGTATGATTTCTTTATTACCGGTGATGAAACAGAAATGCGCCCCATGATTTTAAAAGACATTGCCGAGGTTACACATCTTGATATCAGTACTGTAAGCCGTGTAGCCAACAGTAAATTTGTGCAGACCGAATTTGGAACTTACCGGCTTAAATTCTTTTTCAGTGAAAGTCTGCAGACAGACAGCGGTGAAGAAGTAAGTACAAGGGAAGTGAAAAAAATATTAAGCGATCTGATTGGCGAAGAGAGTAAAAAACATCCGCTCAGTGATGAGCGCCTCACAGAGTTGCTTACTGAAAAAGGTTACAACATTGCAAGGCGTACCGTAGCAAAATACCGGGAACAATTGAATATACCCGTTGCAAGATTGAGAAAAGAATTATGAGCAGTGTAGTTTTCATAACAGGAAAAGATGAGCAGGACATCAATGGGAAGCAGCCTGCAGCTGTGCGGTTTTTTGCTCATGTGTTCTCTTATATATTTCATCCGTTGTTTGTTCCATTGTATATCTCAGCTTTTTTGTTGTATGTACATCCAGCCTATTTTGCCGGGTTAAGTAAAAATGAAAAAAGTATCCGTTTGTTTTCAATCGGGCTGAATACAATTCTTTTTCCGGGCATTACTGTGCTGCTGTTAAAAGGATTGAATTTTATCGAGTCTGTTTTTCTCAGGACACAAAGAGACCGCATCATTCCTTATATCGCCTCCGGCACTTTCTATTTCTGGATGTTTTGGGTAACCAAGAACCAGCTTTACCCCACAATTATGGTTTCATTCATGTTGGGTATCTGCATCTCTGCTTTTGCAGCTTTAATGGCAAATATTTACGGTAAAGTCAGCATGCATGCTATCGGAATGGGCGGTATGCTGGGAATTTTCATTATTATTATGAAGAGCAATAGTATGCTGATGACCTGGCCATTGGCATTAGCCCTGTTGATTGCGGGAATTGTTTGCAGCAGCAGACTCATTGTCAGTGATCATTCTTCCAAAGAAGTTTATACCGGCCTCCTGCTCGGTGCTGCTGCACAATTCGCAGCTGCGTTTTTTGTATAGCATAGAACGCTGATCTTTATGATCCATAAATTTTCGCAGATAACATTCATTAAATATTGTTACATGGTTAAATTGTTGCATTGTTGGGTGAACTCTCTAAATTTTAAAAGCCACTAACAACAATAAAGCAATTTTAACCATATAAGAAGAGCGTAGATCCAATTATGGAAACTAGAGTTCTGCGAATGACGAAACCCCGCCAAAGCGGGGCTCACGTGCTGTCGTGCCTAACAAATAAACTGTTTAGTATGATACAATGTCCCCATCGTATCAATTTTCCAATATCCAATACAGCGTTAACCGTTAAGAATTTCAGATCTCGTCAAATATGTTGGTGTGGGATGAAAGATGAACAGGCAGCTGCCATCTTTTAAAAGATCTACTATTTTTCTATGTAATGATTCCGGTACTGCCGGGCATCCGAAACTGCGCCCGATATATCCTTTGCTCTTTATAAAGTTTTCACTTACATAATCAGCGCCATGTATTACAATGGCACGATCATAGGCAGCATCATTAATTCCTTTTTCACATCCTTTTAATTTTAAGGAATAACCATGTTCCCCGTTATATGTATTTAAAGTAACATAAAAACCAAGGCTGCTCTCATGGCTTTCGTTGGCGTTGCTGAATTTTGTTGCATATTCATTTCCTGAATTATGACCGTGTGCTACGAGTGATTTCAATAATAATTTTCCGGTAAGCATATCAATGATAAACAATCTTTCCTGTGAAGATGATTTACTGAAATCAATAATGGTAAGAATATTTTCTTTCAGGAGAATACCTTTTTCTTTCATGTGCTCAAATCCTTTGAATGCAAGTTCAAATGCATCTTTGGATAATCCTGTTGCAGCCAGTTCCCACTTATCGAAAAAATTTGCTTCGTTGTTGGTGACTGTTAGTTTATGCAAAACAGTAACAGGTTGTATTGATACAACTGTAGTTGAATGTTTTACCTTAAAGGACGATGTAAACAAAACAAGGTATAATAAAGCAGCCAGCAATCCAGCCGCTTTGTAAAGAGGTTTCAGCATATTGTGGTTTTCAGCAATCAAAGGATAATTGATTCCGGATATAAATCGCTCAGCAGCATGTTTTTATTGCCTGCTGATGAAAGAGAATTAAATAATGGTTATTAACTGCAAAAAAGATAGAAAAAGTACGCAGTAAGAATGCTACACATTAAATCATTTGATAATTTACAATTGATATTTTTTATTGAGCCTCGCCCAATAATATTTTTTTGAAGATGATGTACAAATAAAAAGAGCCGTCGATATGACGGCTCTTTAAATAAATATTATAATCAGCTATTAATAACCAGGGTTCTGATCAACAATTGGATTCTGGGCTCTTTCATCCTGTGGAATAGGCCATAAGAACCGATAATCTGCATAGGGAATTGCAAGGACAGTTGTTATAGGTGCCGTAACACCCGGCGAAGGGCAAGCGTAGTTTGCAAGGTTTGAAAATCCATTTGCATTCTTCGCAGGGATACCACCAGGTGAGAAAACCGGATCCAAAGCAAGGCGATGAATGTCGCCCCAACGTTTTCCTTCTGCCAGGAATTCAATTCTTCTTTCATCGAGGATTGCTTTAATCAATGCATTCTTATCAACGAATGAAGCAATGGTATACTGGTCAGTAACGGGACTAACAAGTGAACGGTTCCGAACGTAATTCAGGAAGTCGATAGCGCGCTGATTCACGGTAGCATTAGTTCTTGCATTTGCTTCTGCCATCATCAACAATACTTCTGCCCAACGGATGTATGGTGCGTAATCAGACTGGTTAACGTAGTCCGTATATTTTTTTGTAAAATAAGAAGTCGTTCCTGTATTACTTAAACCGGTAAATGTTAGCGATGTTCTTCTTTTATCGTCGCACTTCCATGCTGCAAGATTGTAAGCAATTGATGAGATTGCAACCAGTCCGCGACCACTGCCGTTTGGTCCCATCATTTGGGGCATAGAAGCATTCACGCCTGTATTATCCAATGCATCGTTCTTTATGGAGAACATGCTTTCCAACGATTGGTTGTTGGTGAAAGGGCCAGTTGGAAGAGCTTCCAGTCTCCATGGACCGATGGCACTTGCTAATCCGCTTGGTGTTAAGGGAGTAAGTACGGTAGTTGCTGGTATCAGTTTATTGCCTTCAGTAATCACTCCGTTCCAATCGCCCATATGAAGTCTTAAACGCATTTTTAATGCAATGGCTGCAGCTTTCGTGGCGCGGAATGTATTAGCACCGACTGGTACAGCCTGGCCGTTTACAGTGGCAGGAACTGTAATGCCAAGATTTGCTTCGGCATAATCCAGATCGGCAAACATTTTAGCATATACTACACTCACTGAATCTCTTTTTTGAGCCCTTAATCTTTCAAGGGCTGCAGAAGATGATAATGCATAATCGTGATAAGGCACTCCCGGTTTGTTGCCATTGCCATCAGCATAAGGACGCGCAAAATTGATCACCAATTCGTGATGAGCCATTGCTCTTAAAAAACGACATTCTGCTTCGTATTGTGCTTCTACCGCTGCAGAAATAACTCCTTTTGCCTGCGCAGACCTGAACCCATCAATAGACAAGTTGGCTTTGTTAATCAGTAAATAAAGATTGATCCACATGTTCACGTTGTTTGGAGACACGGGAGAATACGTTGCTAAATAAGTGATCTGGTAAAACGTGGCAATATTCACCATGTCTTCTCCGCGCATTTCGCCCTGTGCAATAGCAGCTGCGCCAAAAGGATAACCTCTCACCGTATGTGCTGTACCATTCAACGGATCATAATCTCCACTTTGCGCGGCATCGTAAACGCCATTCAACGCAAGCATGCATCGCTCAGGCGTTGCAAAAGCAGTAGCATCACTTAACTGGTTGTAGGGAGCCAGTTCCAATTGTTTCTTACAGCTGCTTACCATTAAGGCCATTGCTATAAGAAATATTGCAATTATTTTTTTGAAATTTTTCATGTATTCTGTGTTATAAATGATTTAATATGGATTAAAACCCTACACTCACACCACCAGATACTGTTCTGATAGATGGAGATACTGTGTTATCAATACCTGCATTGCTGTAAGCTTCAGGATCTGTTCCTTTGTATTTGGTCCATACTGCAACATTCTGCATCTGGAGAAATACTCTTACGCTTCTGATATAACCATGGAAATGAGCCAGCGTTTCCTTACTTAAATTGTAATTAAGCACGATATTCTGTAAGCGCAGGAAGTCTCCTTTTTCTACAAAGCGGCTGATGGCTTCACCATTCTGATTGATGATCGCATCATTGGCATAATATAATTTAGGAGTAGTTGTAACCTGTCCAACAGTTGTCCAGCGGTTCAGAATTTCTGTACCGGTGTTTGCAAATTTCTGATTCAGCAAAACTTCCTGGCGGGTAACATTCATGATTTTGTTACCACCTGAATAACGGAACATTATTTCAAGGCCGAAATTTTTATAATTGAAGCTATTGGTAAATGCACCAAACCATTTAGGATTTACTGCACCCAGAATTGTTTTGTCTGCAGAAATCAAAGAACTGGCTGTTCCTGGTTTATCGTCGTTCAGACTTGCAGCTGTAGTATAAGCGCCACTGGCAACATTACGCTGCACCAGTGTTCCATCTGCTTTATAATAAACCGGGTTACCATTGGCTGCGTTTACACCGGCATATCTGTATCCATATAAAGAATAAATAGATTCACCAACCCTGAAGATATTATAAGGGCTGCTGTTAGGGTTTGTTATTTCAGTAGTCGGTGTTCCTGCGATCGGATATAATGCAGTTACCTTGTTGCTGATGTTTGTATAATTCACATTCAGATTCCAGTTGAAATCTTTCTTTTTCACAACATCTATATTCAGGCTGACTTCAAGGCCTTTGTTTTCAGCTTTACCAATATTCTGGAAAATGCTGTTGCCTGGTACACCTGCACTCTGAGGTGTTGGTACTGCCAATAATATTTTATCAAGTTGATTTTTAAAATAATCAACCGCCAGTGTTGCACGGCTGTTAAAGAAAGTCATGTCAATACCGAAGTCAGTCTTTTTACTTTGTTCCCACTGCAGATCAGGGTTACCGATATTAGATACGGCAATACCGCCAACGTTTCCGTAAGGCGCCGATCCGTAAGTGCTGAGGTATCTGAATCCACCGAAGCTGTTACCAACAACCGCATAAGATCCTTTCAATTTAAGTTCGTTGATGAACTTAACATGCCAGAATTTTTCTGCACTTGGTCTCCAGCCCGCTGAGAAACCAGGGAAATTACCATATCTTTTATCAGTAGATAATGAGCTCTGCCCGTCTCTCCTGATACTTCCCTGCAAGAAATATTTATTGTTGTAATCGTAATTGATTCTTCCGAATAATGATTCAAAAGCTTCTTTTACGTAGTTACCCGAAATGCTTTGTGTAGAAGCTGTATTGCTGATAACGTTTTGTTTCAGGAAGAAAAGATCTGAAATATTAGTACCTGAAGCAGCGTAAAAGCGTGTAGTGGTCTGCTGTATTTCATGACCGGCAGTAACACCGATGCTATGATAATGATAAGTTTTATTGTAGGTAGCGTAATTCTGAATATTGGTCCGCAGAATTGATTGCTGTCCATCATAAGCATAACCGATAGAACTAAATCCATCACCATGTCTTGGATCATAGCCGATAAAACTATTGTCATTGAAATAATCCACGCCGAACTGAGAACGCAGTTTTAATCCTCTCGCGGGAGATAATTCAACAAAGGCTACATCAAGTATCCTGTATTTGTCTGAATAAAATTTATTGTTATCCAGTACAAAGGCAATGTTAACGTAGTTATCATCGATAGAAAGTGTATTCGCGCCCTTGCCCAATGAGTTACCACCAGGTAAGATATTATAACCTGTAGGATGCGTAGTACTGTAAATCGAAACATTGGGTAAATCCCTCAAAGCTGCTACCACTGAACCGCTTAACGCATTCGAACCATTGTTCTGGTCATTATCTTCCTGTCTGGATAAAGTAAGGTTGTTACCGAACTTAATGAATTTGTTCGCTTCCTGTTCGATATTGGCACGAACACGGAAAGATTTATTATGGTTCGTACGGATCACACCCTGCTGATCAGAATAGTTCATCGAAAGATAATAAGTTGATTTATCAGTTCCGCCAGACATGCTGATCGTATGCGTTTGAACCAATGCATTCTTTAAAAAGATATTTGCCTGCCAGTCTGTGTTGGTTCCTGCAGAATCCAATTTTGCTGGACCAACGCGTGCTGCATTCGTATATTTTTCGTTGGCAATATTTACAAAGTCAGTTGCATTTAATATGGAGAATGGACTAGCTACAGAGCTATATCCCACTGTTGCATCATAATTTACGGTTGTACGGTTCTTAGTTCCTTTTTTTGTTGTAATGATGATAACACCATTAGCAGCTCTCGAACCGTAGATGGCTGTTGCAGAACCATCCTTTAATACATCCAGTGATTCTATATCTGCCGGATTGATATCACCCAATGCATTGGAATTGGTTGCCAGTGCGAGGTTTCCGGTAATGATGGGAACACCATCAACTATATAAAGTGGATCAGCACCCAGGGAAATGGTATTATAACCACGGATCCTGATTTTTGCAGGTGTATTTACCAACCCACCGGCATTTACTACATCCACACCGGCAGCGCGGCCCTGCAATTGTTTATCAATTGAAGGAGTTACGAGTTGTGCAAATTCTTTTACATTCACCTTCGAAGCGGCACCTGTAAAAGCCTTTTTTTGCTGCACACCATAACCAACCACTACAACTTCTTCAAGTTTGTTGTTGGCAGGTGATAGCGAAACATTGATCACACTCGCCACCTGGCGTGTAAGCGTTTCATAATTGACGCTTGAAAAAATCAAGGTTCTTGCTGTTGACGATACAGTGATACTGTAGTTGCCGTCTTTGTTGGTCTGGGTACCAGCCTTGCCATCGGGTGTAGCAACTGAAACACCTTCCATTGGAAGGCTCTTTTCATTTACAACATGTCCGGTAACAGTGCGGTCCTGGGCGACAGTGCTTAATACAAAAAAAAGCACAGCCGATAAGGTAGAAATCAGTTTTCTCATGTTACATATTAGTTTTTATAATTACAAATATACTTCAAATGAAGTAACAAGTTCAATAAGGACAATCATTTTACCCTTTTAGCTGCTTTGGTTTTTTTGTGAAAACCAGCAGCAGCACCGGTAACAGGATCAGGTTGGTCAATGTTGCTGTTAACAGGGTTACAGATGTTAGCCAGCCCAGTGCTTTTGTTCCACCAAATCCACTAAAACAAAAAATCACAAAGCCTGCAATTAATACAAGCGATGTGTAGACAATACTTAATCCTGTGTTTTTTATCGTAGCAGAAACGGTGGAAATGACGTCTTTATTGTATTGCGGCAGCTCCTGCTTATAATTTACAAGGAACCGGATCGTAATATCTATTGCAATACCAAGGGCAACACTAAAAACCAGCACGGTAGATGGTTTTAATGCCACCCCTGCCCAACCCATTACGCCGGCAGTAATCACCAATGGGATCAGGTTCGGAATCAGTGAACACAATAATATCCGGAAAGAACGGAACAGGTAAAGCATACAAACTGCTATCAGTATGAATGCATAGAACACGCTTTCCTTTAATCCATTGACGATATAATGGCTTCCTTCTAAAAAAGTAGAAGTAGAACCGGTTACGGTAACCGGGTATTTTAATTTTGCTGTATCAATCACTTTAATGCTGTCAATATCATTCAAAACAAAATTGGCTTTTCTGCTGATTGTATCCAGTATTGACGGCAATATTTCTGTACCAACATCCGCCATATTTACACTGATCCGCAGATAACGTTCGGAACTGTCAATAAAACCCGACATCAATTTCACCAGTGCCGCATCAGATTTTACGCCGGAAGAAGCACTGTCGTTTTTTAATGTACGCAATTTGCGGTGGATCTCTTTTAAAGGATCCCCCTGACTAGGCAATTGATAAGTAGAATCTCCTGTTCCCTGGCTGGCAGCCTGGTAAAAGAATTTAATTCCATCAATCACAGAAAGCGCCTTTCCTATATGATCTGTCTTTTCAATAACAGAATCCTCGAGGTAATCGATCTTTGTAATGTCAGGACCAACCAGTAAAATGCCGTTCTTTCTTTTGGTATCAATCACAATCTCCAGCGGCATAATTCCTTTGAAATGTTTTTCAAAAAATTTAAGGTCTGTATATATTTTGTCTGTTTTAGGAAGATCATCTACAACATATGCAACCGATTTTAACCGGAAAATTCCCGCCACTGCAAATACCAATAGAACCACCGTAAATGCAACAACAGGTTTTTTATGATTCATCACCCAGCTTTCTATTTTCAACAGGAAAGCGGTAAGCCATTTATTATTTAAATATTTTACCTGCGAAGCGCCGGGCGAAGGAAGATAACTCAATACGGATGGCAATAAAATAAAAGAGATCAGAAAAATCATCATGATGCTGATACCCGCTACCACACCAAACTCCTGCAGTATTGCACTCCTGGTGAGTGCAAAAACAGCAAAGCCGATCGCTGCAGTGATATTACAAAAAAGTGTTACTACACCCATTTTGCTCACCATATCTACCAACGCTTTTTTCTTATCTCCGTCTTTTAAAAATGAAGTGTGGTATTTATTGATGAAATAAATACAATTCGGTATTCCGATCACTACTACCAATGGAGGGATGAGCGCTGTCAGTAAAGTGATTTTGTATCCGCATAATTGCAATACACCTAAACTCCACACTACCCCGAAACCAACTACCAGCAAGGATAATAATGTGGTGCTGATGGAACGGAAGAACAAGAGCAATATCAAAGCGCTTAATAATAAAGAACCAAAAAGAAAATATTTCATTTCATTTTTAAGCCGGTCGGCCACCACGGTTCTTATCAAAGGCAAACCACTTAAATGTATTTCAATATTAGTGGCTTTTGTAAATGTATCTGTTGCTGCTATAATAGCATTTACAATCTTTGTTCTTTTGGGAGAATTGAGCGTGTCTTTATTAATGCGTACCGCCATCAGGTAAGCATTTGTTGCAGGATTGTACAATAAAAATTTATAGAACGGAAGATTAAAAAAAGCTGCTTTCGCTGTGTCCAGCGCTTCCTGTGTTGAAATATTTTCATCAAAGATCTTTACGGCTTCCAGTTTTTCTCCTGTTGAATCCTGTTGCAGTTTTACAGCCGAAGGCGCACTGAGCACATCTTCCACATCCATTACTTTTCTCAACTGATCATTGAGATGCCGGTAAGCCTTAAAATTATCCAGTTTAAAAAGATTGTCTGCCTGAACGCCTACTACCAGCAGGTTGCCATCTTCACCAAACCTGCTTTTGAATTGCATGTACTCCTGGTATTTGGCATTGTCGGTTGGTATTGCCTTACTGAATTCATAGCTCAGTTTCACTTTCGAAGCATAATAACCCATTACTCCTGTTGCAGCCAGCAACAGCATCAATAAAATAATCCTGTTCTTTAAAACAAATTTTCCAAGATTTTGCCACATACTGATTTTCTTTTTAATAATTGATCAAGCTGCAAAGAAAGATAATTTGGATCAAACCGAACGCTGATCTTATGATCACAGCATCCAGACAGCCATATTTTATAGCAGCCTTTCTATAAAAATCATTTTGAACCTTGAAAATGATAAAAATCTGCGTTCCTTAGCAGGGGCAATCATGACACATACAACAAAAGCTATTGTATTAAGAACAACCAGGTACGGAGAAACCAGTCTCATCGTGACTGTACTGACCGAACTGTTCGGCATTCAGAGTTACCTGCTCAATGGCGTAAGGAGTACAAAAAAATCAGCTGCCAAAGCAAATTTATTTCAACCGTCTTCTATCCTTGAGTTGGTTGTATATCACAATGAACAAAAAGATTTGCAGCGCATTAAAGAATTCCGCTGGCTTCATTTATACCAGCACATTTTAAGTGATGTGGTAAAAAACTGTGTGGCCCTATACATGGTAGAACTGATGAATAAGTGTTTGAAACAACCCGAAGCGCATGAAGCATTATATGATTTCTGCGAAGATGCGCTGATACAACTCGATACCGCCGGGAAAACGGTCACCGCAAATTTTACTTTATATTTCGCGCTGCACTTCACGCATTTTTTTGGTTTCCGGATGCATGATAATTATGATGAGCACAATATTTTTCTTGATCTGCAGGAAGGAAATTTTACCAACGTACAACCGGACCATCCACATTTTATTGAAGGCGAAATGGCAGCCATTACTTCGCAATTACTGAAAGTGATGCAGCCCGAAGAACTTGCATCATTCAAACTGAATCATACTGCAAGACGGAAATTATTACTCGCTTATCAGGATTATTATGCATTGCACATTCATGATTTCGGACAAATGAAAACACTGCGTGTATTAAGTGATGTGTTGACGTAATTATTCGAAAGTAACGAATGCTGCTTTCTGGTTCGCAGGCTGGCCTGAGTTACTTAGGTTAAACTCCCAGCCATGCACACCCTTTTTTGGAACATGATAATAAACTTCCATTCTTACGCCGTTATCTGTTGAATAACTATCTGCATCATACTGCATGGCCTCAATGAATTTACCACCGACCGCTTTTTTTTGAAGCGGCCTTGCCAATGAAAAATTCTTTACCTGTGGAATGATAAAATTCGAACCATAATATTTTTTGTCGCTATGATACATTTCTGTTGGATAATAAATAATACTGGTAACGGTATCATTCTTTGTTTCCACTTTAAGCCCTTCGGCACAGTCATAATAAGTCAGGTAAGTGAGCGGATTTTTTGCTGAACCACCGTCTTCTTTATAAATGGCGGATGTTTTATTAACCTTTGCCCAGAGCGGCTTACAGGCATCACCGTGCATTGTATTGTGAATAAAATCAGCGAGGTTCAATTGTTGTTTTGCTGCAGGAATATATTCAGAAAGTTTGATACTGAAACCAAGGTCCATAGAAACGATCAGTGGAAACTCCGGGTCGTTTAATATCGTCATGATATAATTTCCATCACTGATATAATATCCATCAGCCTGCTCAGATTGACCGTTGCGGGTATACGTGAACTGATCTTTACCATCATTCTTAAAAGAATATTTTTTGTCGCCATCACTTAAGACTGTAGTCTTCCGCGTGCTGATCTTCTTAAATGCATCCCTGCTGATAAGTACGCTCGTCATATCTTTCAGGGCAACATCGCCGCCGGAAAAATAATTATACATTTTATTGGCAGAAGCTAATGCTGCAGGCGAAATGCTCAGTTTTCCGTAAGACTGATTTTCATTCGTCATCTGCCATGCAAATTCAAAACCGGGTGACGTTGATTTTACAACCACCGTAAAATTATAAGTGTCTGCACCCACAGCTACATCATAAATAAACTTATCACCCACTTTTACTTTTATCTGTGCCTGGCTGAACAAACAGCCTGCAACAAACAGGAACGGCAATATTTTTTTCATATCATTTCTTTTCACAAATATGATCTTTAGAAAAAAAAGATGCAATACCGTCAGCAGGGTATTTTGAAAGGTTCAAGAAGTTCAAAAGGTTTAAATCGCTTAAGAGGTTTTAAAGTTTGCTGAGAGAGTTAATATTGAAATGAGTTCCGCTAAGTTGAGGAAATTTAAAATTTAAAATAACCTACTTACGCCCGAAAGATCTTCCTGCAGCAAAACAATGCCGGGTTGTTTTCCTTTTTCAAAACTTCCCAACACATCATTTAGTCGCAATGCCCTGGCGCCATTGCTGCTGGCCCATTGCAGTAAAGTTTGCAGGGATAGATCCGGAAAATTTTTCTTCAGTGTTTTTATTTCTTCCAGGATACTAAGCTGGTGATTTGAAGCAAGGCTGTCGGTGCCCAAAACGATACTGCAGTCCTGTTGTATGAATTTATTTACATCGGGCAATGTATCCGTGATGTAAAGATTTGCATTTGGACAAAGACAAAAAGCTGTTGCGTGTTGTGTGTTGTGTGTTGAGTGCTTTATGAATGCAATATCTTCATTTGAAGTATGCACATTATGGACAAGAATGACCGATTGTCCATTATTAAAATTTGGAAGCCAGGTTTGCAGACTTGTTTTTTTACTTGCATTAAAAAAAGAAATGTCCACGCCGATCGTTTCATAGAGTCTTAAAAAATCCCCGGTCTTGTTTAAGAAAAAGTCATTCTCTTCTTTTGTTTCCTGGTTGTGAATGGTAATGACACGGCCCGCTGTTTCATTGTTGATCAAGTCAAATAATTCAGGTGAAACGCTGTAAGGTGCATGTGGTGTTAATACATTGTGTTGAGTGCTGAGTGTTGAGTTATAGGCTGCTAAAATTTCACGCGCCTTTTCAAATCTTGCAGCAGCGACAGCCGGTGGAAATCCTGACACTTCAATAAAATTGTGGTATCTGATTTGGCTTTTCAACTTTGTTGGAATGGTCAATACATTGTTGCAGATATCACCCACTGCAACGATACCATTCTCCCACATTTCCTGATCTGCTTTTTCAATGGCCGGTAAAATATGTTCTTCTGTAAAATGGCGCTTGCTCATTACATTAAAAACAAAATCAATGAGACCGGTATGTTCCGGGATCATCCCTTTCATATGGCTGAGTTCGAGATGACAGTGGGCATTGATAAAACCCGGTGTGAGTATACCTTTCAGCTGCTGCACATCATCGCCGGCATCGGAGCGGTGAATGATGTTCTGAACAATTCCTTTTTTATCGGTGACCAATACCTGCGTTTCATCCAGCATGGTATACCCGTCAAAAATATGATCCGCCGAAAATTTTTTAAAGGCCATTTAATTTATCTTTGCGCTGCAAAAGTATTTTAATGCAATCACTCCTCACTTATCTTTTTTATTAGCTACGCTTTTTAATGATCCGGTATCCGGATCTATAACTACGATCCTGCACAATAGAGATACACTGCACAAGAGTGCGACGCCTGTGAAGCTGAACAGGGAACCACTGATGACTAAAAATAATAAAAAGCATTATGTTAGATAAACTCGACAATATTATCGGAAGATTTAATGAACTGGGTGTGGCCTTAACCAATCCTGAAATTGTAAGTGACAATAAAAAATTTACGGCCATCAGTAAAGAATACCGGAGCCTGGAAAAAATTGTGAACGCCCGCAATGAATATGTAAAACTGCTGGACGATATCGAATTCAATAAAGAAGTACTGAACAGTGATGATGATGAAATGCGTTCCATGGCCAAGCTTGAACTTCCTGCAATGGAAGAACAAAAAGAGCAGCTGGAAAAATTCATCCGTAATATGCTGATACCAAAAGATCCGTATGATGAAAAGAATGCGATTCTTGAAATCCGCGCCGGTACGGGTGGTGATGAAGCCTCTTTATTTGCCGGTGATCTTTTAAGAATGTACCTTAAATATTGTGAGAAGAAGGGCTGGAAGACTGCTGTACTCAGCGAAAGCGAAGGCACTGTTGGCGGTTATAAAGAAGTTCAGGTGGAAGTACAGGGCGACGATGTTTATGGCGTTTTGAAATTTGAAAGTGGCGTGCACCGTGTGCAACGTGTGCCTCATACAGAAGCCAGTGGCCGCGTACATACCAGCGCTGCAACAGTTGCTGTAATGCCCGAAGCAGAAGAGATAGATTTTGAACTGAAGGAAAGTGACGTGAAGATGGAAACTGCAAGAAGTGGCGGTGCCGGCGGACAGAATGTAAATAAAGTGGAGACAAAAGTTTTTCTAACGCATAAGCCTACAGGCCTGGTAGTGGTTTGTCAGACAGAAAGAAGTCAGCTCGGCAATCGTGAAAAAGCAATGGATATGCTTCGTACAAAATTGTATGATGAAGAAGTACGCAAAGCAGAAGAAGCCATTTCGCATAAAAGAAAAAGTTTGGTAAGCACCGGGGACAGAAGCGCTAAAATAAGGACCTATAATTTTCCGCAGGGCCGGGTTACAGATCACCGGATCGGGTTAACGGTATATAATTTAGATGCAGTATTAAATGGAGAAGTGCAGGAATTTATTGATGCGCTGCAGTTTGCCGAGAATGCAGAAAAATTAACCACACAGAATTAATCCGACTTGCTGTTTTTATTTTAGATTTGATGGTCGCGTTTGGACCAGTGCCTATCTTCATAACTAAAAAAAATTATCATGTTAGAAAATTTAGTAAACCTCGTTAAGCAATTTGCAGGAGATGCAGTAGTCAACAATCCTGATGTTCCAAATGAACACAATGATGCAGTCGTAGCTGAAACCACGCATGCCATTGCAGGCGGGTTGCAGAATGAACTGGCATCCGGTGGTCTGTCAAATGTAATGTCTTTGTTTAATGGCAGCGGTACACAGGGTGGCATTATGAACAACCCGGTTGTAAGCAATATCATCAGCAATCTTACCAACACCCTCAAAAATAAATTTGGACTAGGTCATGACCAGGCTACAAATGTTGCGGGAAATTTAGTTCCGAATGTGATGACCAACCTGGTTAATCAAACGAATGATCCCAATAATAAGAGTTTTGATATTAACAGCATCATCGGCTCATTGACCGGTGGCGGCGGTACATCACAAAGTTCATCCGGTGGCGGATTTGATTTTGGAAACCTGATCAGTAAGTTTACCGGCGGCGGACTGGATGCCAATCATGATGGTCATGTAGGTCTGGACGATATCATCAGCAAAGTAAAAGACGGTGCGCAACAGGCGCAGGACGGCAGCAGCGGTGGCGGATTAATGGATATGATCAGGAAATTTATTTAGAGGTTAATGATTGATCTGCTGCTAGCTACTTAAACGCTTCAACCATTCATAAATAAAAAATTCCGGAAAAGTTTTATTCCCGATATTTATTTTAAAATAAATCTACAATGAAAAAAATAGTTTTTGTACTTGGCTTTTCAGTTGGGGCTCTTGCTGTATGTGCGCAAACAGATAATGCATCCAAATATGCTGCAGTCATTACTCCCGAAGGCTTGAAAAAAAACCTGACCAAAATTGCCAGTGATGAAATGGAAGGTCGTGAAACCGGTACTGAAGGCCAGCGCAAAGCTGCCGCCTACATTGAATCGCAGTTTAAAAGTATCGGGTTAAAATCTGCAGATGCATTAAAAGGATATCAACAATTGTATCCGTTGTTTCAGGACAGCATGCAAAGGGCTGAACTAACGGTTGCCGATAACGCGGCTGCTTTTGGAAAAGATTTTATCACGCCGCTCAATACCAATGAGACCGGGAACTTTAAAGGCAAGAAAATAATTTTTGTTGGTTATGGTATTGATGATGAAAAATACAATGATTACAAAGACATTGATGTAAAAGGAAAGATTGTGGTATTTTTTTTAGGAGAGCCCAAAAAAGACGGCAAGTATCTGATCACAGGAACCAATCGTTTCAGCGAATGGTCTTTTCCCGGAATTGCGAAAAAGCTTACTGCTGCTGCATCTAAAGGCGCCATTGGCGCATTGGTTATCAATCCCAACCAGGAAACATTTAATCAGCGGGCGGTTGATAATGGCAAAAAGACCGGTGTTTATTTTCCAAGAAACAGTGGCGATGCAAAGACGATCAATTACGCTTTACTTTCTCACGCTTTTGCAAAAACGATCATGGGCGACAATGCAGACAGTCTTATCAGAATGAGTAAGGCAGGCGCTGCAATTGATAATACATTAATGGGCGAAAAGAAAGTGGCTGTTGATTATAAATTTGAAAAGTTCCGCAACACCATCAATGCAAGTAATGTATTGGGTATGATAGAAGGCACTGATAAAAAAGATGAATACGTTTTTTTAACGGGCCACTATGATCACCTTGGCAAACATGATGGCAAAATTTATTATGGCGCTGATGATGATGGCAGTGGTACCTGCGGAGTATTGCAGATGGCTCAGGCATTTGCAAAAGCAAAAGCCGAAGGTCATGGTCCTAGAAGAACAGTTGTCTTCATGACCGTTAGTGGTGAAGAAAAAGGGCTTTGGGGAAGTGAGTATTACAGTGACCATCCTGTATTTCCTCTGGACAAAACTTCTGTTGATCTGAATACAGATATGGTTGGAAGGATTGATACCGAACGTAAACTGGATGATACGCTTAATTATGTATATGTGATCGGCCATGATAAACTCAGCAGCGATCTTCCAATAATCAATGAAGGAGTGAATAATAAATACACGCACTTAAAACTTGATTATAAATTTGATGATCCGAATGACAAAAACAGGATTTATTTCCGCAGTGATCATTATAATTTTGCTAAAAAAGGTGTTCCCATTCTTTTCTTTTATGATGGTATGCTGTTAGCAGATTATCATCAGCCAACAGATACTGTTGATAAAATCAATTGGGACCTATATGCAAAAAGAGTTCAGATGATATTTTATACGGCCTGGGAAATTGCCAACCGCGATGACATGCTGAAACGGGATGAACCGCTTCCAGCCACAGCGAGATAAGCATTTTAATGGATAATAACTTAATGGATAATGGATGATTTTTTCGATGCAAAGCTTTTTACAGAAAACAAAAAGTTTAACGGGTTGAAAAAATTATCCATTATCCATTTTTCAATTATTTCTCTACCAACCCAACACCCACGCAAATATTAATGGCACAACGATGGTCGCATCGCTTTCAACAATAAACTTGGGCGTATGAATATCCAGTTTGCCCCAGGTAATTTTTTCATTGGGAACAGCGCCAGAATAAGAACCGTAAGATGTTGTTGAATCAGATACCTGGCAGAAATAACTCCAGAAAGGAACATCATGCCATTCAAGATCCTGGTACATCATCGGCACAACACAGATTGGAAAATCTCCGGCAATGCCACCACCTACCTGGAAAAATCCAACACCTTTTCCGGAAGAATTATTCCGGTACCAGTCTGCAAGCCATACCATGTATTCAATCCCACTCTTCATGGTAGTTGCTTTGATCTCTTTTTTAATAACATAAGATGCAAAAATATTTCCCATGGTACTGTCTTCCCAGCCCGGTACTACGATAGGAATATTTTTTTTCGCTGCTGCCAGCATCCAGCTGTTGGCCGGATCAATTTCATAGTATTGTTCCAGCACGCCACTCAATAACATTTTATACATGTATTCGTGTGGAAAGTAACGTTCCCCTTTATCATCTGCATCTTTCCATATTTTATGAATATGCTGTTGCAGTCTTCTGAATGCTTCTTCTTCAGGTATACAGGTATCAGTTACGCGGTTGTAATGATTTTCAAGCAGGTCCCATTCTTCCTGCGGACTCAGATCCCGGTAATTCGGCACTCTTTTATAATGACTGTGTGCCACCAAATTCATAATATCTTCTTCAAGATTGGCGCCGGTACAACTGATGATGGCAACCTTATCCTGCCGGATCATTTCTGCAAAGCTTAAGCCCAGCTCAGCAGTGCTCATGGCGCCTGCAAGCGTTACCATCATTTTACCACCTTCCATCAAATGCGTTTCATATCCTTTAGCAGCATCCATCAGTGCTGCTGCATTAAAGTGACGGTAATGATGCTGAATATATTCTGATACAGGTCCTTTTTTCATTTATTACTTTTTTGCAAAAATATGTTTTTCCGGCATGAAGCGGATGAACAATGTTGAAGAGTTAACCGCAATAAGAAAATAGATACAATAAAAAAGTCCTGCCATAAGACAGAACTTTTTATCCTAAACCAAAACCAACCCTAAGATTTTATGCAGCAACGCTTTTTTGTTTTTTAAATACCGAAAGACTTCCGTCAAGAGAAGCTTTTACAATCAGCGTAGCTTTGTCGGTGATCACTGTTACATAATAAGCGGTACCGCCTTCCATATTAATTTCGGCAATACTGTTATCAATGTAATTTTTACCGTAAGTTTTTTCCATGCTGGCGGCTACTTCTATTGGCAATTGTTTTTTTGCAATCGTCCTTGCAGTTGCAATCAGATCGCCATCTTCGCTGATGAATGCTTCATATTGCTGGTCATCGTTTATAAAACTTGCACGAAAGATACCATGCTGACTGATCTCTTTCCATGTTACACTGCTGGCCGTAGTAAATTCGGCATTGAAGGTTTTTAATACTTTTTCATTTACTGGGTTTGTGTTGGCGAATGTTGCAGCAGATGATAACACTGTTATCATAAGCGCGGTTAATAATTTTTTCATACTGAAAAGTTTAAATTGTTTTAAATGACTAATGAGACCCAAAGATATTTTTACTACTAACCCTTTCGTAGTTTTAAAGGACGGTTGGCTGCATGACCTTTCCTGTTTATGATAAACGGCAAAAACCAAATCCGGAATCATGATTCTTATACTGCTGAAAGCTCCTACCAGCAGCATCTTGCAGATTTTTCTTAAAAAAATCCTAACAGGTACCAAGGTTGCGTTAAAATTTATTCATGGGGTTAATGAAGGTTAATCGGAGAGTTATGAGTTATGAATGCTGAGTTATGAGTTACGAGTTTTCTATAACTTGCGGAACAGCGGATATTCAACATTCAATTCAACATAATCAATTACCTCGCTCACGCATATCTTTCATTCGGAAAATCCCCAATATTGCTGGGTAATATGATCAGTGACTTTATTAAAGGCAAAAAGCAATTCGACTACCCTGTTGAAATTCAAAAAGGCATCCGGCTTCACCGGGCTATCGATGATTTTACAGACCACCATCCCGCAACTAAAAAGATCAATAAGTTTTTCCATGCCCGGTACCGCTTATATTCCGGAGCTTTTACAGATATCGTGTATGATTACTTTTTGGCAAATGATGTGAATGAATTTAAAAATGAAACTGTCCTTCTGCAGTTTGCGGCTTCTACTTATCAGCAGCTTCAGCAATACCATGAATATTTTCCTGAAAAATTTGCGCGGCTGTTTCCTTATATGCAGCAGCAGGACTGGCTGAGCAATTACCGTTTCCCTTTGCTCATCGAAAAAAGTTTTGGGGGACTTGTTTACCGTGCTGCTTATCTAAAAGAATCAACCCATGCATTTAATACTTTTATGAACCATCAGACCGAAATGAAAGAGCAATACAATGAATTCTTCCCGGATGTAAAGCAATTTGCCATTGATCAATTGGAACATTTTTTGAAACAATGATTCATTTATCTTTACACAAATAATAATTATGCAAAGAGTTTTTTTAATAGCGGCTATGTTTATTTCCATAGGATTATCGGCGCAAAGCAAATTTCCTCCGCTCGATAAATCGCCAATGGATATGAGTTATTATCCCTCCGGCTATCCCGTTTTAAAGATTCAGGATAAGGCCACAGAACCTTTGGCTGCACGGGTTGTGTACAGCAGACCCCAGAAAAACAACCGTGTGATATTCGGGGAATTAATTGAATATGGAAAAGTATGGCGCCTTGGTGCCAATGAAGCAACCGAACTTGAATTGTTCCAGAATGTAAAGATCGGCAGTGCTAAAATAAAAAAAGGGCGTTATACTTTATATGCTGTTCCTTATGCAGAAAAATGGACCATCATTCTTAATAAAGAAACAGATACCTGGGGAAGTTTTAAATATGATGAGAAAAAAGATATTCTCCGTTTTGATGTTCCCATTCAAAAACAAACAGAAATAACAGATGCTTTTACAATGTTTTTTGACAAATCAACTGCAGGATTTAATCTTGTAATTGTATGGGATGATGTAAAAGTAAACCTACCGATTACATTGTAAACAATTTGCTGTTATGAGATTTTTTTTAATCCCGGCAGTTCTCATTTTTTTTGCAGCCTGCAATTCAGGTCCGGCGAATAATAAGACAACTGTTGCAGAAAATAAAGAAAGACTGCCTAAGACGGAAATACCAAATCCTTTTGTGGAGACGGATGCATCCGCAATGGACATGAGCTATTATCCGGTTGATTATCCTACGTTGAAAATGAATCACCTGATCAGTACTCCACCACTGGCAAGGGTTATTTACAGTAGGCCTCACAAAGGAGGGCGTAAAATTTTTGGCGGCCTGGTTCCTTACAATAAGCAGTGGAGACTTGGCGCAAATGAAGCCAGTGAAATTGAATTTTTTAAACCTGCTATTATTCAAAATAAAAAGATTGCTCCTGGCCGGTATATTATTTATTCTATTCCACAGGAAACCAAATGGACGATCCTTCTGAATAAAGATATTTTTACCTGGGGAAAAGAGATCGACAGTACAAAAGACATTATGCAGTTTGAAATACCTGTTGAAAAAACTTCAACGCCCTGCGAATATTTTACCATGCTGTTCCAGGACAATAAAAACCAGACTGTATTACTCATGGCCTGGGATGATATTGTTGCAAAACTTCCCATCGGTTTTTAATGTCTTCAAAAATTATTTTGCAAAGCAGCTTACAATGGCTGCTTTTTTCTTTTTTAGTTGGATATTTACAAATATGTGTGGCATTACCGGAATCATATCAGGAAATAATTCTTTCGAAACGCAGGGAGATAGTGAAGCTATGCTGATGGAGCGTTTAAAAAAAATGACTGCCTCACTTGCGCACCGCGGACCTGATGGCGAAAATCACTGGTGCAGTAAAAATGCAAATGCAATATTCGGCCACCGGCGTTTATCCATCATCGACCTTAGCAATGCTGCCTCCCAACCAATGCATTACCGCGATCGCTATACGATTATTCACAACGGCGAAATCTATAATTATCCTGAACTGAAACAGAATCTTATAAGAAAAGGATATACTTTCCTGTCTTCCGGAGATACTGAAGTAATACTCGCCGCTTATGATTGTTACAAAGAAGATTGCCTTCGGCTGTTTGACGGCATGTTCGCTTTTGCAATATGGGATGAAAAAGAACAACAGTTTTTTGCCGCCAGGGACCGGTTCGGCGAAAAGCCTTTTTATTATCACATCGATGCTGATCGCTTTTTTTTCGCCAGTGAAATGAAAGCGCTTTTTGCTGCCGGTATTAAAAGAACCATTCATGAAAAAATGCTGCTCAATTATCTTACGCTCGGTTATGTTCAGAATCCTACCGATAAGGAACAAACTTTTTTTGAGAATATATATTCACTTCCGCCGGCGCATTACCTCAAGATTGGTAAGGAT
>JBDUCW010000096.1:0-17092 GCA_040003235.1 Ferruginibacter sp.
TGCATTTGTAAAAAAGAATTAATGAATGTGCCGAGTGCTGAATGTTGAATCTTCAATTGAGGATAAAATTATTAATTATCCGTTCTGTGAATTCTGCATCCTTGTGCGTCTAAAGCAAATGCATTATTTAATCGCCGCCTTTCTGTTATTCAGTGCCTGTCAACAGCAATCAAAAAAGAACAATATTCCCGACAGATCAATTTCATCAGATGAATTTAAAATTCATTCACCGGAATTTGACAGCAGTTTCAAAACGATTCATGTGTTTGTTGCGTTATGCGATAATAAATATCAGGGCATTGTTCCGGTGCCAGCTGCAATCGGCAATGGACAGGATCCTGATAATAATCTATATTGGGGATGTGGGTTTGGTGTAAGAACCTACTTCAGCAAAAGCAATCAGTGGACCCTGATAAGAAAGCAGAAGATCGACAGCATTAAAATGGAAAGGCTGATCTTCAAACATAAAACAAAAAATTATTACCTCATTGCTGATGCATACAATGGAAAATATATCAAACAGGCAACCATTGATTTTTTACAGAGTTGTGCCGGCATGATGAAAGACACGATCCGGATCAATAATAAAACGATCGGTATTTACGGCAATGCAAAACTAATCGCCTTCGTGGGTCATGACGGATTGATGGATTTTAATCTTACGAATACTTATAAAAATGCAGATGGCAAACGGCGTGATGCAATCATTCTTGCCTGCATCAGCAAAAAGTATTTTAGTCAGCACCTGCAGCCAACCGGCGCAAGAGCATTGGTATGGAGCAATGGACTGATGAGCCCCGAAGCTTATACTTTGCATGATGCGATCGCAACTTATATGAATGATGGTAACGCTGAACAGGTAAGGAACAGTGCCGCAGAAGCGTATGCTAAATTTCAGCATTGCAGTAAAAAAGCGGCGTTGGGATTGTTAGTGTCCGAATAATTGATAGTTGATAATTGGTAATTGATAATTGATAATTGATAATTTTTTACTTGTGACAGTAATAAATAAACATTTTACTCCAATCAATGGATAATTGATAATTGATAATAGTCAGACTGTGGCCGTCAGACCATTATCAATTATCAATTATCCACTATCAATTATCAATTCCTTTTACGTTAACTTTAAAAGCGCTTCTTTTACCTTCGCCCATGCCTTCTCGATATTGGGCATGCTGTTGGCAAAAGAAAAACGTACACAATTCGGTTCGCCAAATGCAGCACCCATTACACAGGATACATTGGCTTCATGCAACAGGTACATCGCAAAATCTGCGGAGTCATTTACTTTGTGTTCGCCGTATGACTTACCATAATAATAAGAAACATCAGGAAATATATAAAATGCCCCATCGGGTTCATAACATTTAAATCCCGGGATATCTTTTACAAGTTCCATCACGCGGTTTCTTCTTTTTGTAAACTCTTCGGTCATTTCTTTTGTTGGACGCAGGTCTGTTGTAAGTGCCGCTACACCTGCTTTTTGGGCAATGGAACATGCACCGCTGGTAAACTGTCCCTGTAATTTTTCCATTGCTTTTGAAAGTGTTGCGGAAGAAGCTGTATAACCGATACGCCAGCCCGTCATAGCAAAACCTTTGCTCAATCCATTGATCAAAACAGTACGGTCTTTCAGCGAAGCGAATTGCGCAATGCTTTCATGCTTTCCTACAAAATTGATGAACTCATATATTTCATCTGCAATGATATATATGCCGGGATGCTTTTCAAATACTGCAACCAGCGATTCCAGTTCTGCTTTGCTGTACACTGCTCCCGAAGGATTGCAGGGTGAAGAGAACATGAATAATTTCGTCTTATCAGTAATTGATGCTTCCAGTTGTGCCGCAGTAATTTTAAAATTATTTTCAACTGTTGTTCTGATCTCTACCACTTTACCTCTTGCAATTTTTACCAGTTCGCTGTAAGTAACCCAGTAAGGTGTTGGAATGATCACTTCATCGCCTTCATCAACAATTGCAAGTATGGCATTGGCAAGACTTTGCTTGGCTCCTGTAGATACAACAATCTGTTCAGGTTTATATTCGAGTGCATTATCTCTTTTTAATTTAGCACAAACGGCTTCACGCAGATCGAGGAAACCCGGTACCGGCGTGTAATGTGAGAAATTATCATCAATTGCTTTTTTGGCTGCTTCTTTAATATGTATAGGCGTATCAAAGTCGGGTTCGCCAAGACTCAGATCAGTAATATCAATTCCCTGTGCACGCAGTTCACGGCCGAGCTTGGCCATTTTCAATGTTTCCGGTTCATTAAAGCGGTCGAGTAAAGAAGATAAGGACATACTATTGGTTAATTGATTGATTTAAAAAAGGCAGGCGCGCAAAGATAAATTATTTTAAAATAGTTATGAGTCTGGAATTATGAGTTATGAGTTTTTTTATTTCGTTCGCTAAATTTTTTAAGTAACCTCTATTCAACTCATAAAGGAATCTCTAAAAACCATCCTTTCCTCTCCTTGGGAGAGGAATTAAAGGTGAGGTCAAAACAAAAGATAGATTTTTAGAGATACTCTTAACTGATAACTCATACTCTACACATTACTTATCATACTGAAATTTAAAATTAGAAAAATCAGGAATGATTTTTCTTTCCCTGGACAGTTCATAATCATATACCGCTTCGCCGATATGTTTCATAAAAGGAAGTCCGATCGTTTTGTAATCGTATTTATCGTCATTGATGATGCCATCGCTGTTGCAATAGATCACGGCTGATAAAAAAAATTCAATTTTCTTGTCATAATCTACAATGTAGGCCACATCCAGCATCTGGCCATAAGCATCACCTGGCTTATTGAACGAACGGATATTTTTTATTCTTGCTGCAGTATCGGATCCAAACAAAATAAATTTGCAGTAAGCATCATGATAACTGCTGTCATAAGAAGGCCATGCCGATTCCTGCGGGAACTGCGACATATTCTTAAATACAAACCGGCGGTCATCTTCCGTAAGATTGAAACGTTCATTCGCGTGCACCTTATTGGGAAATACCAGGCCGATTAAAATATTATGCAGGTCTTCCAGGCTGATCCTGTTTTTCTTACTGAAGTTCATGGGTTCATTCACCAGTTTGCTCCCGCTGTAATATGAAGTGCCCAGCGCATCCCTGCGCATTGCATATTGCTGCGCATTATATTGTGCGGGCTGATCATAAATAATTTTCCCTGCACTGTCGAGAAATTTTACCGGATTGGTATGACGGTTCTCTTCCTCACTCAATGAAATCTGGAGACGATGCAGCAACTGCACATCTTCAAACCCTTTTTTATGCAGTTCATCATTAATATATTGCTGGCCCAGAAATTCATAAAGCCGGTTATAAGCATCGTTGTCACTCACCATCAAAATCTTTTTAATATAATTGGCGATGGTGGGTTTGCCATCGGGTGTGTTAGGATCATTATAAACTGCGGTTTGCCCACTGAAAGCAGTTTCGGTGATCATGCTGCTGTACTTATTAATGCCTTTTTCTTTCAGTTCATTCAATCGTTGCAGAGCCAGCAGGCTCACAGGAAATTTTACCGTCGAAGCCGGATAGAAATACCGGGATGGATCCACATTAAAATAATAATTGTGCAGGGCCGGGATGCCATTGGCTCCGCGATCAACCTTTGTATAGATGATCTGTACATTCCAGTCGTTGCGGTGATTAAGAACAGAATCAAAATACTGAGGATACTTTTTCATCAACCCTTCCATAAAAGCGTCAGTCCGGCCGCTGTCTTCATTTATTTTACCTGGTATCCACGACATTGATGGGCTTTGATTTGTAGTGCCGGAAATATTCCCTGAAGCCACGCACCCGGCCATAAAGAGTGCCATGGCTAACAGTGGCAATATTCCCCTGAAACATTGTTGCATAGCAGCAAATTAAGAAGAAAATCAGCAAAAATCTTTAATTGACAATCTTAAAATCTGAAATGGGTTTTTCCCCTATCTTTGCACACTTCTAAAAACAAAGTAGCTAATAAAACTACACGATTATGAAACTGAAAGGGTTGGTCTGGTTTTTTGCCATTATTCTAGTAATTATTTCGCTGTGGGAACTCTCCTATACCTGGGTGATCCACAATTTTGAAAGCGAACAGGAAACCAAGGCCACAAAATATGTAAAGAACAATTTCCCCCAGCTGAAAGGTCTTGATCAAACGGCTGCAATTGAATTGAGAAAAGATAAATTGCTGGACAGTTTAAAAGAAAAAGAAATTTATCCTGTAATCGGAACCACTTACAAAAAATGTAAAGACAACGAATTACATCTTGGTCTTGACCTGCAGGGTGGAATGAGTGTAACCCTTGATGTAAGTCTTGAAGGTTTATTGAAATCGCTCAGTGTAAATCCAAAAGATCCGCAGTTGCTGAAAGCCATTCAGACTGCATCCGATCAGCATGCAATCACCAATGCAGATTTCATTGGCCTTTTTCAAACTGCATATACAACACAGAATCCCGGTGCCAACCTGGCGGGTACATTTGCACGTCCGAACAGTGATATCAAAACAACAGATGATAATGCAACAGTGATCAATAAGATCAGGATTGTTGCAAGTACTGCCATCAAACAAACTTACCGGATCCTGAAAGATCGTATTGACCGGTTTGGTTTAACACAACCGAACATCAACCTGGATGAAAGCAAAAATATTATCAGTGTTGAACTGGCCGGCGTAAAAGACCCGGAGAGAATAAAAGGTTTATTACAGGCTTCTGCCAATCTTCAGTTCTGGGAAGTATTTACCATGAGCGATAACGAACTGGCTAATGGTATCAACAATGCAGACAAGGCATTGAAAGTAGTTGTAAACGGTGTTGATTCAACCAATAAAGATTCTACAACGATTCTCGGAAGACTCATCGGTTTCTATCCTCCCGGAAAAGCAGAAGACGGCAGTACTGCATACGGAGCAATGTTGGGAAGGGTTTATTTAAATGATACCAGCGAACTGAACAAGTACCTTAATATGGATGTGGTAAAAAACAGTTTACCACCCAATTGCAAATTGCTATATGGCAAATCAGAAAAGGATGATGCAACAAAAGGTAAGAAAAGAGGCGATTATCTTCCGCTATATGCAATCAAAACAAGTCTGAATTCGCCTGATAAAGCTCCGGTGAACGGAAGTGATGTAGAATCTGCCCGCCAGGATTATGATCCGAATGGTGGTCCTGCTGTGTCGATGCAGATGAACAGCACCGGTACAAAAAGATGGGCAACACTTTCTAAAAAGAATTTAAAGAAACCGATTGCGATCGTACTCGATGATATTGTTTACTCTGCTCCTACCATTCAGGGTGAAATGAATACAGGCGATTGCCAGATCTCCGGACACTTCAGTATTGAAGAAGCTCAGGATCTTGCCAACGTATTGACTTCCGGTAAACTTGATGCACCTGCGAAGATTGTTGCTGATCAGGTAGTAGGTCCAACACTCGGTGCCGAAGCTGTAAAAGGTGGACTGATGGCATTCGGAATTGCATTCGCGATCATATTTATATTGATGCTGGTGTATTATAACACCGGTGGCTGGGTTGCGAACATTGCATTGATCTTAAACTTACTTTTTACAATCGGTGTTTTAACTGCATGGGGATTTACATTGACTGCTGCAGGTATTGCGGGTCTTGTATTGACGATCGGTATGGCCGTAGATACCAACGTAATTATTTTTGAACGTATCAAGGAAGAACTTACAAAAGGTAAGAGTTATCCGCAGGCTGTGAATGATGGTTACAAACGTTCACTGGCGCCGGTATTGGATGCTCACGTTACCACCTTCCTCACTGCAGCAATATTATTCTTTTTTGGATTGGGACCTGTACTTGGATTTGCTACCACGCAGATGCTTGGTATCGTGCTTTCATTGTTTTGCGGAATATTGGTGAGCCGTCTTATAACAGATACATGGACCAAAAAGAACCGTCACTTTAATTATTTCACAGGCATCAGTAAACGCGTTTTCAAACATGCCGCATATAAATTCATTGAGTACCGCAAAGTTGCTTACGGAATTTCAGTTTTAGTATTGTTACTCGGTGTTGGTGCTTTCTTCAATGGTTTCCGTTTAGGTGTTGAGTTTGAAGGTGGAAGAAGCTATACAGTAAAATTCAACCAGGCCGTAAGTCCTGATAAAGTAAGAGATGATCTCAATGCATCTTTTAAAGACAATACAGTGATCAAGACCGTTGGTTATGATCAGAAGTCGCTTGATATCACTACTTCTTACCTGAAAGGTGTAAACAATGCAGACAGTGCGGTAAAAACAAAATTATTCGAAGGACTTAAAAAAGTATTGCCTGCGGGTCTTACTTATGATGATTTTATAAAACAGAAATATATTCAGCAGTATACTACGGTACAACCAAGTATATCAGAGGAATTGAAAGCCGGTGCGGTAAAAGCGACCATCTTTGCCCTGCTGATGATCTTTGTTTATATTTTCATCCGTTTCCGCGACTGGAGATATTCAGTTGGTACCATCATTGCTTTGCTGCATGACGTACTGGTTACATTGGCGGTGTTCTCATTTTTTAAAAACATTGTTCCTTTCCCATTGGAGATCGATCAGCACTTTATTGCTGCGGTTCTGACGGTGATCGGTTTCAGTATGAATGACACCGTTATTGTATTTGACCGTGTAAGGGAATACAGTGGTACAATGAAGGGGGCAGATAAAGGAACAGTGATCAACAAAGCGATCAATGATACCCTGAGCCGCACCATCATGACCTCACTAACGGTGTTCCTCACCCTGTTGGTATTATTTATTTTTGGCGGAGAGGTAACAAGAGGTTTTGCATTTGCAATGCTGATCGGTGTAATCACCGGTACTTACTCTTCTATCTTTGTGGCTGCGCCGATACTGGTTGACTTTGCAAAAAGCAAACCCCTGGGAACAGCAGATCTGCTGAATCACGATAAAAAACCAGTAGTAAAAAAACCTTAAACAATTGCCTGACATTATAATGGAGCCCGTCAATTTTTTGACGGGCTCTTTTTATGCTTAGCAGTCTTTAAATGTGATGCTGTATACAGGAAGAAAATTTTCAATACTCAATTATCAATCCTCAATGTAGACAGCGTCCCAACTTGAGCATTGGTAATTGATAGTTGAATATTGATCATTTGTATTACGCCCTTATTGAATTAATAGTTTTATCAGTTCAGCAACTCCTTCTGTTGCGGGCTTTTCAATCAGGATCATATTGTCCTGGCCATTGATGTAAGGAATTTTTTTATCAATGATATAAATGGATGCATCAGCAGGAACATACCGGGTAAGCCCTGCTGCAGGATATACCTGCAACGAAGTGCCGATCACAACAAAAATATCAGCGCTCATTGCAACCTGCGCAGCGGATTCAATCATGGGAACAGGCTCTTCAAACCATACAATATAAGGCCTGAGTTGCGCGCCATCTTCAGCAATGTCTCCAAGGTTGATATCGTTATCAATTTTGTAAATGAGTGCTTCATCATCAACACTCCGCATCTTGAATATTTCTCCATGAAGATGCAGGATATTACTACTGCCGGCACGTTCATGCAGGTCATCAATATTCTGTGTGATGATTGTGACGTTGAAATCCTTTTCAAGTTCCGCCAGTAGTTTATGTGCCGCATTTGGTTCTGCTGCCCGCACATCTTTTCTGCGCTGATTATAAAAATCAAGTACGAGTTTCGGATTTTTTTTAAAACCTCCTGGTGTGGCCACGTCTTCAATGTTATGGCCCATCCATAACCCATCGCTGTCGCGGAATGTTTTCAATCCGCTTTCTGCGCTGATACCGGCACCGGTGAGGATCACAATTTTTTTTCTGCTCATGTTACAAAACTATGATTTAAGCAAATGCAAAAAAGAAATTGGAATTCAATACCACTTGCATGAATTCATTCTGAAATACATTATTCAGTTTTCGAAGGCTGCTTTTTTTCTGCTGCCTTATTCTTTTTATACCATCCCCATATTAATAGAACAACAAGGAACAAAGGCCAGACACTTAACAATCCAACCGCCAACTCTTTTATAAAATTCAATCCTTTGGAAAAAGCAATTCCAGCTTTACCCGTAAACGAAGCTGGTTTCACTTCAGACAGCTCTGCATTCAACAGCTGAAAATAGGTAAGGTTAATAGTACTGTAAGCAGCACCATGATTCAAATATTCTACACGTCCACTGGCAGTTTCGAGTTGTTCCTGAATTCCGTTTACTTCCGATTGCATGGTTAATACATCCGGCATATTCTTAGCCTCTTTTAAAAATTCAAGATACTTGTCCCGTACCTGTTTTTTTGCTTCGATCCTGCTTTTGGTATCTACAATTTCTGTCGTCACATCATCAGAAGAAATTTTACGCGTTGTTACCTTCTCCGCAATATCAGTCAATTCATTGATGGCATCTTCAAATTGTGCAACAGGAATTTTAATGGAAAGATTGTTTTCTATTTTAATTTCATCCTGGCTTTGTTCTTCATTGGAAATATATCCGCCATATTTTTTAGAGATCGTTCTGACCTTTCCGTTGAACATTTTATAATCCCTGGTCTCTACTTTCAGATCAGCAGTCTTGATAATTTTTTTATCCCAGTCAATAAAATTTTCTTTGACGTCTTTTTCTTTATCAGCCTTTATATTGTCTCTGGCCTGAACCGGCGGCGTTTTTATCGAATCGTTGAAGGTCAACTCGTTACTATTTTTATTCATGGATTCGACATATTGCTCCGAATTCTTCGAAATCATACGGGTATCCTTATCATTTTCATTCCCGCAGGAAAGTAAACCCAATATAATGGCTGCAAAAGCAGCAATGCTTTTAAAATTCATAATGATTGATTTAATTTTTTAAAAATGGGTGGATACAGGAATCTAAACAGGAACTGCAGTTCAACACTCCAATGCCGGAATCAGCAGAAAAGTAACCTTCGGTTCAACATAATTTTTTATAAAATATTTTTAACAGTCCGGGTCATTCAATTCACCGTATCTTAAATATTGTAACCAGAAATAAAATTATGAGAATACAAATTTTACTTATCACTTTATTGCTTTTGATTTTCTCTGGATCTGCTGCTGCACAAGGTTGCAGTGATGCAGGCTTTTGTTCACTGTCAGCTTTTCACAGTAGCCAGCCAGCGAAGAAGCAAACAAAAAATGAATTGCTGTTATCTTATACTTACAGCACGCATTTAAAAAACGAACGGTTTTATCAGCCGCAATTGAATTATAAAAGGTTTACAAAGAATGAATCCTTCTTTGAGTTCCGGTTACCCTTTAATACCGCAAAGGATAAATTCAATAATATTTCCAACAGTGGCATCGGTGATCTCACGACTACTTTCAATGGACGATTTAAAATTAAAAATAAGGTTGTTGATTATTCTGCAGGCCTGCGTATTTCTCTTTCTGACGCTTCAGATGAAATGAAGAACAGTGCGGTTTCATTGCCAATGTTCCTGCAAAGCGGATTGGGTACTACCGATCTGCTGGCCATCGTAAACTATCATGTATCAAAATATTTCGGGATCGGTACCGGTTTACAGGCGCCCCTCTTTCAATATAACAGGAATCAAATAATTCTTTCCGGCAATCAAATGATAATTTCTGCTGAAGGTTTTCGACGTAAACCGGACGCGTTGCTGAAACTGACGGGCAATTACAACTTTTGGAAATTACAATTCACCGGGGCATTATTGGGTATTTATCATCTTGGCAATGATCATTATAATTCAATGCAGGGAAAATATATTTTAGCAGGATCTGAAGGTACTACGCTCAATTTCAGCATCGAAACATCTTATGAGATTGGTAAAAACTGCCGCTTAAGTTTTTTATTTGCAGAACCTTTTAAAACGAGAAGTAATATACCGGATGGATTGGCACGTTCAAAAGTATTTAATCCTAAACTTAGTTTTAATTTCTAAAATGAAATTATTACCGGAGGAGAATGTAACTTAAAGTTTTGAACCAGCTTATTTTTCCCCCGCCATTTTCATCACAATATCCCATTCAGGTTCCTTGACCACTTGTACGGAAAGTCTTCCCAGTCGCACCAGGTCCATATCTGTAAGACGCTTATCTTTTTTAATATCATCCAATGTCACCGGTTTTTTTAATTTCTTTCCGGGCTTCAGATCTACTACCACCCAGGCTTCATTGTCTGAAGTAGGATCCTGGTAAAATTCTTTTTCAACTTTTGCAATGCCTACGATCTCCATTCCTTCATTACTGTGATAGAATAAAACGTCATCGCCTTTTTTCATAGCTTTTAAATTATTACGTGCCGCATAATTGCGGACACCATCCCAGGTAGTGCGTTTATCTTTCACCAGTTGATCCCAACTGTATTTAAATGGTTCTGATTTTACTAACCAATGAGACATACAATTCAGAATTAAAATTAAAAAATCAATTTACTGCTGTTAATTGTTCCTGTCAAATGTATCATATTATTTTAAGTAAATAAAGTTGATCGGGTCAGTTTATTTTTAAAAAAAAATGGCCATGTAAATAATTACATGGCCGCCAGAAAAATTATAAATAGCTCTTAAACAATAAAAGGATCCACGATCAACAGTATGGCATCTTTAGTTAACGGTTCATCAAATGCTTCTGACGCTGCATTCGCTGAAACAGTCTGACCATTGATGTTTATAATATTTATTGTTGCCTGTGTGGTTAGTTCTTCTCCATTGTAGCTGGGCTGAACCGCAGTTGCAAACGGAGCATCAATACCACTTTGATTCAGCGTGATCCATGGTTTTAAATTTACACCGGCCGGAATAGCTGCACCATTTGCTTTACGCATCTGGCGTAGATGTGACGCATGTCTCGCTTCAACAGAATGTATCTGTAATGCTGCAGTAAGCACATCATTGTTGGGAATTAAGTTTGGAGCCTGGCCTTTATAAGCACGCACACCGGTATCTTCAAAAGTTTGCGCCATTGCCAGAAACACTGCATAATTTACAAAGGGACTGTTAGCTCCGGAAAATATTCCGTTTCCGTTACCCGGTCCGCCGGCATAACTGCCCGCAGTAAAATCAAAAGTTGGCTTAGGACCTGGAGTTGTGCCCAATGCAGTCAATGTATTTTTTAAAAAAGTTACATGCGCATTTTCATGTGCTGCAATGGTACCGATCGCTGTTCTTGCTGCACCGGTCAATGATATTGCAAGACCGGGAGCTGCAATTGCATTATTATAAAATTCTGCTTCCAGGTATTCGAGCGTAAGTGCAAACTGAAGTACATCGGTAATTGCGTCTTTCGGCCCGGTAGGAGTACCGTAAGCTTTTTTAAACATTGAGCCTAGCGCAAACGGAATAGATGCAAGCGCAACCTTTCCTGCAAAGCGGCCGAAGTCTCTCATCGCAGCCCTGCGTCCATCAACTTTCTCCAGAAATTCGGGATCATTGTTTTCTATTTCAGAAATTATATTTTGCATGTTCATGATAATAAAATTTAAGAGGTTGGTAAATTACTTGCGTTGATTTTTGTTTTGATATAAGTTCCTGCTATTGCAAGAACGTCAGCCGGATTTCTTGCGCCATCCAATCCATTTGCATCGATGGCTGTATTGTCTGCGAATGAACCAGCTGCAATCAGATCGCGGATCAGTGCAGCATGCCTTGCTTCAACGGAAACAATTTTGCCGGCCAATGTTAAGTAATCGGGACTGACAATTAATTTACCTGCACCGTTATACGCGGTAACACCAAGGTCTTCAAATGCTTTGGCTGTACCCAATACACTATCGCGGCTCGAAAAGTTAATGGAACTGAAATCTACTTCCAGTCCTGGTATAGCATTATTGCCTAAAGCAGATTTAAAAAATTCACGGTGGGCCACTTCGTGATCACGTATATCTGTAAGATATGCCTGTTCAGTAGCGGAAATTCCTGAATAAGTTGTTGCAATTACCTGTGTGTAAAAAGCCGCTTCGAGCTGTTCTAACGCATAGGCGTAATTTAAAATGCCGATGTCGCCACTGCCAAGATCCAGTCCATTGTTACTATCACTCTTTTTGCAGGATGCCATTGATCCTACTGCAAGTGCCGCAGTGGAAAGGCCGACGTAGCCAAGAAATCTTCTACGGGAAACAGGAACAATTGTGCTTTCAGTCAATAGCTCAACCTGGTTGTTGTTTGAATTTTGTGTTGCCATAATGAAGAAATTTTTTATTTAAAAAAAGAAATTTTTAAAGGGCTAAACCCTTGGCAGCTACGAGATAAGAAAATCAGCGGATTGAACTATTTTAAAAAAAGTTAAAACTTTTTTTATGACACTCTCGTATGTAGACTATGATACACGGATTGAGGATTTAACTCCTTAAAAGTTTGCTATCAATAATTGTACAAATCTTTAACTGACTACAACCAACTGACATTTCAAACCTTCGTTCACTAAAATCAAAAAAAAATAAGAGCCATGATCGCTAAACTAACCAAAGCAACGATTCCCATCGTGCTGATGATGATGTATGTCCAGTGCATTAACGCGCAATCAAAACCAAATCCCATTACCACTGCAGTTCCCTTTTTAAAAGTATCGCCTGATGCAAGGTCTGGCAGTATGGGTGATATTGGTGTTGCTACGGCACCGGATGTAAATTCCATTTTCTTAAATGTTGCGAAGACACCTTTCAATGAAGCAAGTTCTTCTATCGGGGTAACCTACACGCCCTGGTTGCGTGAACTGGATCTTAAAAGTCTGTACCTGTTATCCGCATCCAGTTATTTTAAACTGAATGATAAAGAAGCCATTTCTTTTGGATTAAGATATCTCAGCATGGGTAGTCTTGTTTTTACGGATAATGTTGGTAATGAAATTAAAAGTTTTAAACCCAGTGATGTTGCTTATGAAGCAGGGTACTCCCGTAAACTTTCAGACAAACTCGGTATCGGGCTGTCTGTAAGATATATTCATTCAAAGCTTGCAGACAATTCTACCAATACTGATTATAAATCAGGCAGTGCAGTAGCAGCTGATCTTGCTGCATATTATGTATTAAAGAATGGCTGGAGTTTTGGCGCAGCATTTACCAATCTCGGTTCAAAGATCGGTTACAGTTCAACCGACAATACAAAAAGCTACATTCCTGCCAATCTCAATATCGGCGCGGTTTATACAAAGCATATTGACAATGATAATAAAATTTCTTTCGGACTTGATCTTAATAAATTATTGGTACCCACTCCTCCCGATCCAACCAATGCAGATAAAGTGGCGAACTATAATAATAAAGCTGTGATCGGAAGCTGGTTCAGTTCTTACGCAGATGCTCCCGGTGGTTTTAAAGAAGAACTGCAGGAAGTTACCGTGGGCCTAGGAACTGAATATACTTACAGAAAAGAATTTGCATTGCGTGCAGGATATTTTTCTGAAAGCAAGAACAAAGGTGACAGGCAATATCTTACTGCAGGTGCAGGCGGATCATTCCAGGGTGTGACGCTTAACTTTTCTTATCTCGTTCCTACCGGCAGCAACACATCTACAAGTGCTTTAAAAAATACACTGAGAATGTCATTACTTTTTGATTTCAATAAATAAGTTCAAGTAAAAAAAAACAATATGAAAAAAATAATCTTACAAAATAAGTTTTTGCTTTCGCTCATGATCCTGCTGGGTGCACATTTCGCATCCAGTGCTTCCAGTCACCGCGAAGCGCCGTTGATCTCCAATGATCCATTGGCAGATAATACGGATGTTTTTGCGTTCAGAAGTCCTGATGATCCAACAACTGTTACGATCATCGCCAATTATATTCCTTTCGAATTACCGGAAGGTGGTCCTAATTATTATACTTTCGGAACGAATATCCGTTACGAGATCCATATCAAAAACAAAACAAGTACAACAACGGATGACATCACTTACCGTTTTACTTTTTCACAGGTAAACCAGGATGGCACTACTTTTTTTAATATCCGTCTTGGACAACAGAATCTCAAAACAACTTATCTCTGCGAGAAAAGTGTGAACGGCGGTGCCTTTACAACCATCGTTGCAACAGGCCTTGTACCACCCGCCAATATCGGCCCGCGTTCAATTCAGAATGCAACGGTTGGTTTGGGTCAAAGCAGTTATGATGCATTGATCAATGCAGACATTGCTACTGCAACTTCAGGAGAAAAAGTTTTCTGCGGTCCTGTTGATGATCCGTTCTTTGTTGACCTCGCCGGTGTTTTTGATCTCGGTAATTTCCGCCCGCAGGGTAACGGCACCAATCCAACCAAAGACGGACTGGCACGTTACAATGTTCATAGCATAGCAATAAAAGTTCCTATTAATTTATTGCAGAAAGATGGCAAGACCGCAGCGCAGGCCACCAGTATTCTTGATGGCGATTTTGTGATCGGTGTTTGGGCAAGTGCCAGCAGGCAGCAGATCAAAACGATCAACGCAAATGGTGCTGTGGCTTATTCAGGTAACTGGGTACAGGTTTCAAGACTTGGTATGCCATTGACCAATGAAGCAATTATACCTGTTGGATTAAAAGATAAATGGAATGCAAATACACCTGCAACTGATCTTCAGTTTGCAAAATATTTTATGAATCCTGAACTGGCATTGTACATGGATGATTCAAAATTCGGAGGAGCAGTTCCTGCGTTGAATGCATTGAGAATTCAGAATCATTCTTTAGGTGCTTATGATTTCAGAAATGGCAAACCAGGTTTATTTGGTTTGAAAGGTTCTGCTGCTGTTAAAGGTACTGCGCTGGATGATGCAGCATTCGGAACGGTGTTGTTACCAGATAATCAAAGTCCGCGTGCAGTAGATATACTTCCGATCTTTTATACAGGTGTTCCCAATCTTGCACCTTATCAACTTGCTACCGGTAAAACAGGTGGCCCGCTTTCTCCAGGAAAACCTTTTATCAATAACTTCCTGCCTACATTGGGAGATATGCTGCGCCTCAATATGGCCGTACCTCCTACTTCACGCACGGATGCAAAATTCAGGTCACTTGGAATTGTAAATGCAGCGGTACTTGGATTAACGGATCCTGCATACAATACCAGTACCGCTCTGCAGCTTATTCCTAATATGGATGGATTTCCAAATGGCAGAAGACTGGAAGATGATGTAACGACTATCGAACTCCAGGCAGTGAGTGGTGTGGCGCTGGCAGCGATCGGGCTTTGGTATGATGATTATAAACTCGATGGCAGAAGTCCTGTAACTACCAACCTGGTGAATGTACTAAGTTTCTCTGCAGGTCCGACAAAGAATGACACTACATTCAAAACGGCTTTTCCTTATGTACAGACTCCATGGAGAGGTTACGATTATACATTACAACCAAGGTTCTAAAAAAATAAAAAAATTAAACATCATTATATGAAACAATATTTTAAAATACTTTCAGCATTGCTCCTGTTCACAGTCTCGGCGATCAGTGTTTCGGCTTCGAGTCACCGTGAGGCGCCATTAATTTCAAGTGATCCGCTGGCAGATAATACCGACCTGTATGTTTTCCGCAGTCCGGCAGACAGCAGCAAGATCATCATGATCGCCAATTATATTCCTTTTGAACATCCCGCCGGCGGGCCCAACTGGTATACGTTTGGTGAGAACATCCGTTACGAGATCCATATTGATAACAACACCGCAACTCCCGGTGATGATATTATTTACCGTTTTACTTTTACACAGAAAAATGAAGACAGTACAACTTTCTTCAACATCAGGTTGGGTAAACAAAATATCAAGACAACCTATATATGCGAGAAAAGTGTAAATGGCGGAACGAGTTTCACTACCATCATTACTAACGGTGTTGTGCCACCGCCCAATATCGGACCGCGTTCTATTGAGAGCGGCGTAGGATTGGGTGCAACAGATTATAATTCTTTAATGACCGCAGCGATCAACACTTCATCAACTGGTGAAAAAGCATTCTGCGGACCGATCGATGATCCGTTCTTTGTAGATCTTGGTGGCGCATTTGATGTGGGCGGTTTCCGCACTGCAGGTGCAAGAGATGGTCTGGCTAAATTTAACTGCCATACGATCGCTCTTGAAATACCGATTTCATCTTTACAAAAAACCGGGAAGACAACTGCACAGGCTACAAGTATTCTTGATCCTGAATTTGTGATCGGCGTATATGCAAGTGCATCACGTCCGCAGATCACCACATTATCTACCACGGGTGACAAACCTGTTGCAAGTGGCGCGTGGACGCAGGTTTCAAGGCTCGGTATGCCATTGACAAACGAAGCAATTATTCCAATCGCAATGAAAGACAAATGGAATTCTGTAACGCCTGCAGGTGATGGACAATTTATTCCTTACTTTAAAAATCCTGAGCTGGCACTTTACATGGATGATTCACAATTCGGCGGAGCTGTACCAGGTCTTGCTAAATTAAGAATACAAAAAAATTCATTGGGTTCATTTGATTTCAGAAACGGCAAACCAGGCTTGTATCCTTTAAAAGGCTCAGCTGCTGTTGCAGGAACTGCACTTGATGATGCCATCTTCGGAACAATTCTTTTACCGGATAATACCAGCCCGCGTGCTGTTGATATTCTTCCGATCTTTTATACAGGCGTTCCTAATTTACGTCCTTATCAACTGGCTACCGGTAAGAATGGTAATCCGTTGGCTGCAGGAAAACCTTTCATTAGTAATTTTCTGCCTACACTGGGTGATTACCTGAGATTGAATATGGCTGTGCCTGTTACAGCCAGGAACAGCGCGGATTTCAGCCCACTTGGAATTGTACAGGCAGCAGTGCTTGGATTAACCGATGCAAGATTTAATGCCAATGCAAATCTTCAGTTCATTCCGAACATGGATGGATTTCCAAATGGCCGCAGATTGGAAGATGATGTAACTACCATTGAACTGCAGGCAGTAGGTGGTGTGGCGCTCGCAGCAATTGGTTTATGGTATGATGATTATGTTACAGGTCAAAGTCCGGTAACAACACAACTCGTGAACACCATTAGTTTTAAAGAAGGCGTTGGAAAAAATGATACAACCTTTAAAACTGCTTTTCCTTTTGTACAAACGCCATGGAGAGGATTCACCGGCAATCAATACAGTGGTCCGGTTAGCA
>JBDUCW010000097.1:0-17063 GCA_040003235.1 Ferruginibacter sp.
TCCAGACGGGCCTTTTTTCCATCTGAGTTTTCACCTGCAGCTCAACGTTGATACTATCCCAAATAATAGTTCAACATATTATCGTCAATGCCTGTTTCGTAAAACCTTGCGGATGAGTATGAATATTCTTCCGGGTATTTACATAGCCCTGATTTTACGAAGTTGTTTGAATGTAATCGAGCTTGTTTAAATACGCCTTAAATAAAAAAATCTATACTTAAGGGCTTTCGTTTCCAAATCTGGTATTTCCTGTCTTTTTTATCGACCATAAAGTTGGATAAATTCTTATATTCATCTTTAGTTGAAAACACTGGCAATGGCAGGCCGATTGGAGAGGAAGAACAACATCGGCAGGAAAGATTTTCATAACTTCGAAATAACGTTTGTTGTTTAATGTGTTTACTAATATGCAGGCATGATACAACATAAAAAAAACCTCTATACAAAGTTATAGAGGTTCACGCGGAGAGCGAGGGATTCGAACCCCCGGACCTGTAACAGTCAACAGTTTTCAAGACTGCCGCAATCGACCACTCTGCCAGCTCTCCGCGGCAAAAGTAAGGGTACAAAGTTTTCAATCCAAATAGTATTTAAAATAATTAAAAACGGCTGTAATTTCTGCAGCAGTTCTTCTCTATAATCCTAATAGCGATCTGTTGAAAGCCTCATTAGCAGGGGATCCGGCAAAATCATCAAAAGCTTTTTCCGTTACACGTATAATATTTTCTTTGATAAATATTGCTCCTTCTGCGGCGCCATCTTCCGCATTTTTAAGACAGCATTCCCATTCCATTACAGCCCATCCCTTAAAATCATAAGTCGCCAGTTTACTGAATATGGATTTAAAATCCACCTGCCCATCTCCCAAAGAACGGAATCTTCCTGCACGGTTGATCCATGGCTGATAACCACCATACACACCCTGTTTTCCGGAAGGATTAAATTCAGCATCCTTTACATGAAACATCTTTATCCGCTCATGATAATGATCAATATATTCCAGGTAATTGAGGCATTGTAAAACAAAATGACTTGGATCATAAAGCAGGCAGGCTCTTGGATGTTGATTCGCCTCTTCCAGAAACATTTCATAACTGATACCATCGTGCAGGTCTTCACCCGGATGAATTTCATAACAGATATCCACGCCGCATTCATCAAAATAATTCAGGATAGGCAGCCACCTTGCAGCCAGTTCTTTAAAACCATATTCCACCAAACCCTGAGGTCGCTGCGGCCAGGGATAAATCATGGGCCACAAGAGACTACCACTGAAAGTAGCATGCGTATTCAATTCTAAATGCTGCGAAGCCATGGCGGCATATTTCAATTGCTGCACAGCCCATGCTGTTCTTGCCTTATCATTATTGTGAAACGCTGCAGGAGCAAAACTATCGAACAGACTATTGTATGCCGGATGCACCGCAATCAACTGTCCCTGCAGGTGAGTTGATAATTCTGTTATCTCCATTCCACATCCGTTTACAATCGCTTTTATTTCATCAGCGTATGTTTTACTTTCAGCAGCTTTCTGCAGATCGATACAGCGCTTGTCCCACGTCGGTATCTGAACGCCTTTAAAACCAAGGTCGGCCGCCCACCGGCAAACGGAGCTCAACGTATTGAAAGGAGGAATGTCACTCATGAACTGTGCAAGAAAAATTGCAGGGCCCTTAATGGTTGTCATGTTACAGGTTTTAATAATTAAGATGAAAATAATTTAAGCCATACCAAAACTCAATTCTTTTATTGAAGCGGTTTTAATTTTCAGCATTCATGTCTACCCATTTATTGCCGGACTTACCGGATGCAATAACTGTTTCAATAAACGCCATGCCTCTTATACCTTCTTCAATGCCTGGGTAATCGAGCCATTCAGTTTTTGGTTCATGCTTGTCCTGGAAAGCTTTTACAGTAAGGGCAAAGTTTCGGTAGTGATTGGCAAATGCTTCAATATAACCTTCTGGATGGCCGGCCGGCGTGCGGCAGTTATGCAAAGCGAATGAACTTAAATAATTTTGATTGCTGCCCGCAGTCAATATTTCCGCGGGTTTATCCAGCCATTTAATAAGCAGGCTGTTTGCATGTTCCTGCTGCCATTCCAGGGAGCCGTGCTCTCCGCTGATGCGCAGCTTAATATTGTTTGCTTCACCGGCTGCTACCTGTGTGGCAAACAGAATACCACTGGTATCATTTTCAAATCTCAATAATACATCTCCGTCATCATCGAGTAATCTGCCATTTACTATGGTATTGATATTTGCACAGACCGCTTTTACTTTTAATCCGCTTACATATTCTGCCATGTTGAAAGCATGTGTTCCGATATCACCCATTGCTCCTGCAATTCCACTGCGCTTTGGATCAGTGCGCCACTCAGCCTGTTTACTTCCGGTATTTTCAAGCATGCTGCTCAACCATCCCTGCGGATATTCAACATATATTTTTCTTACAATCCCCAGGTTGCCGGATAGAATAAGCTGCTTCGCTTCCTTGATCATGGGATAGCCTGTATACGTATGTGTTAGGCAAAAAAGCCTGCCTGTTTTTTCAGCAATTAATTTCAATGCCTCCGCTTCTGCCAGATTAAAGCTGATGGGTTTATCCATGACCACATGAAAGCCATTTTCCATTGCGAGTTTTGCCGGTAAAAAATGTAAATGATTCGGTGTTACGATTGAAACAACTTCCATTCGCAGGTCAGGCGGTAATTTTTTTTCTGACTCAAACATTTCTTCAAAACTGGAATAACTCCTGTTTGCTTCAATGCCCAGGTTGCTTCCGGTGGCTTTTGAATTCGCAGGATCGCTGCTGAATGCACCGCAGATCAATTCATATTCATTGTCCAGTTGTGCGGCCATACGGTGCACAGCACCAATGAACGATCCCTTTCCACCGCCAACCATTCCTAATCTTAATTTTCTGTGCATGCTGATTTAATTTAATTCAATTTCTTTCCTGTACTCACGCGGACTGATCTTTTTGGTGAGCTTAAAAAAGCGATTGAAATTGGATATATTGTTGAAACCACAACCATAGGCAACATGGGCAATACTTTCATCTTTATCAGCAAGTAGTTTACAGGCATGCCCGATCCTGATCTCGTTGATAAACTGCGTGAGTGATTTTTGTGTCCGCGATTTAAAGAACCGGCAGAATGCATTCGGGTTCATTGCGGCAATACCGGCAACTATTGAAAGGGAGATATCATTCTTGAAATTCTTCATTAAAAACTCATACACATTATTCATCCTTTCATTTTCGCGGTATTGAAAGTAGTTGATGTAATTTGAGCTGGCCAATAAATGAAATTCTTTTGCGGTACTCAGGAGTTGTACAATCTCCAGTAAAGTAATGACCTGCCGTATCCCTTCTTCATTTTTTATCTGCTTCAGCAAAATGATCAGTTTTAATTTAGCCTTGCCTGTGATCAACATACCCCTTTGTGCTTTTACAAAGAGCTGTTCAATCTTACGCAGACCGGTAAAAGCTCCAAGCTGTTCTAAAAATAATTTAGGTGAGATAAATAAGGATAAGGATACAGATGCTGTTTTTTTATTTTCACCTGCTTTAAATTCACTGTTGTACCAAACATGTGGAATGTTGGCGCCGATGAACATCAGCTCATTTTCTTCAAAATGATCAACAGAATCTCCAACGATCCTTTTGCCGGAACCTTTGATGATATAAGCAAGCTGGCACTCATCATGAAAATGAAATTCACTGGAAAAAGCCCGCTGTCTGATCTCTCTTACAAAAAAAATATTCCCCGGGGAAATGATGGCAGGCACAGGTTTCATGCAGTTGTATTTGAATACTAAACTTAAATACTTTTTAGACCGTCACCAAAAAAGATATTTTTTTTGCTTAGATAATCATTGCCTGGCTTTGTTATGCTAATTTCTCATTGATACTTATTAATATTTTGTAATTAAGTACCGATACCTGCCATTAATTTTATCCGCAAGAGTTGAATTCATAACCAATAGTATTTTATGCCTGCCATTGATGATATCCGCAAGCGAGCCCTCTTTTCAGCATCCTGCATGGCGCTGATCGTAACGGCTATGACATTTGCATTCAGGGCTGGTCTGGAAACTACCTGGGAAGAAAAATATCATCTTACCAAAGAACAGTTGGGATGGATATTCAGTCCTGCTTTCTGGGGCTTTACTCTTGCCATGATCTTCGGCGGACCACTCTGTGATATGATCGGAATGAAACGTTTACTGGGCCTTGCATTTACCGGGCATGCAGCAGGGATCATTATTTATATGACCGCAGGCGATGCGAACATGTTATTTGCAGGCACTCTTTGTATAGGTATCGGCAACGGCATGGTAGAGGCGGCGTGTAACCCGCTGGTGGTGTCTCTCTATCCGGATAATAAGACAACCATGCTCAACCGCTTTCATGTCTGGTTCCCCGGTGGTATTGCAATTGGCGGTTTACTCAGTTATTTTCTTATCGGAAGGATGCAGCTTGACTGGCATTGGCTGATGGCTATACTTTTTATTCCAGCAATAATCTATGGAATATTATTCCTGCGTTTAAAATTCCCTGAAACAGAACGGGTAAACAAAGGCGTTAGTACCGGTAAAATGTTCCGCTCCTGTTTAAACCCTTTATTTCTTTTAATGATATTATGCATGATGTTTACCGCCGCAACAGAACTGGGTACAGGAACCTGGATACAGGCATTACTGCTTGGCGCAAATGTTTCCGGTATTCTTGTACTTGTATTCATAAATGGTATTATGGCTGTTGGAAGATCCATGGCTTCACCTATTGTTCATAAATTAAATCCTAATGGCGTACTTATCGGTTCTGCCTTTTTTGCAGCACTGGGATTATTTCTTTTAAGTAAAGCTTCCGGAACTTACCAGGCATTTGGTTCGGCTTTTATCTTTGCAGCAGGAGTTTGTTTTTTCTGGCCTACCATGCTTGGCTTTGTATCAGAATATCTTCCGGATACCGGTGCAATGGGTTTATCATTAATGGGCGGCGCAGGTATGTTCTCTGTGTCTCTGATCCTGCCGGTAATGGGTAAATGGTTTGATGATTATAAACAACATGCTATCGCAAATGGGATGCAGCCAACTGCAGCAGATACGTATTCAGGTTCCCAAACCTTTTTAAAAGTGGCCATTATGCCTGCTATACTTTTAATTATCTTCATTTTTATTTATTTCTTCCGGAGAAAGAAATACGATGCGCAGCAGGAACACAACATTACAAAAATTTCATCAGCGCATTAATTTAAAAAACATGACTGCAATCAAATCCTCTCTGTTACTGATCATTTTATTTTGTATCGCTTTTACAACAGATGCACAAAAGACAGCGGATATAAAAAAAGCAATGATCTTTTCTGCCGTTAAAGGAACGGTCAGCAAACCCGATTCTGTTACATTGCCCGCAGGAATTAAATCAGTTGGGATAACCGGTACAGATAGTAGCGCTTTTAAAATCCTGCCCGGTAAAACAAAAAAAACTATTGTTGTATTTACACCAGCTATTGATTTTACCGGCATTGCCAAAGCAGTACTGCAACTGCACAATGCCGCAAATAAACCGGTGCTTTCAATAAGTTTAACCGGACTTGCCGCCAAAGGAATCGAAGGTGAAAATGAAGTGCCGCTTTCTGTGATTGTCACTGCACTGGGTTACCAGGCAAATATCGGCTGGTCCGGGCTTGCCAATAATACCCGGCCCGTACTGCAGGGTGATGAATTAGCTTCGTCTCTTTTTCATAAAGCAGGGAAAGGAAATGTTGAGATCATTCCTGTTGCAAGATATTCGCCCGATTTTGAATTGCCATTTGGATATTATACTGATTCGGCAGAAGCTCCACAGATTCATGAGACCGGAATACTTGCAAAGAAAGGATCGTATCCGGAACATCAGACATTATTTCCTGCAATGGCATCAGGAAAAAATTCATTCAACCCCGGAAATAATGATTTTGGTTTTTATGCAACAGGTCCAACACATATTGCTTACTCGGAAGATGTATGGAATATGCTATACTATCCGGCCAATGCAGTTCATGCAACAAGAATATATCCATTAAAGAATGCTGCAGGAAAATTAATTGCCAATACTTACCTGCTTTGTTTTGAAGAAGCAAAGAATGGCGATTATAATGATTACGTTTTCCTGGTGAAAAATATAATGCCTGTAAACAAAGATCTTTTTACAGTTCTGTTTAATGGAAAAAATCTTGAAGGCTGGCACACGTACCTGCGCAACATCGGGAAAAATAAAGATCCGGAAAATAATTTCAGAATAGAAGATAGTGCATTGCATGTTATCGGAAAGAACCTTGGATATGCAATGACTGATAAAGCTTATAGTAATTATCATTTCAAAGTTGATTTTAAATTTGGTGAACGACGTTGGCCGCCAAGGGATACAGCCAAACGTGATGGTGGGGTTTGTTATAATATTCCTGTCAATGAGCCGGATTCCATCTGGCCGCAATCAATAGAATGTCAGATACAGGAAGGCGATGTGGGTGATTTCTGGTTATTGGGTTTCAGTACCATTAAGGTAAAGGGTGTTCAGAATAAACCAGCAAATCATACAAGGATGATCAAGTACGCAGATGGCGAAAAACCTACCGGACAATGGAACAGCCTTGAGATCATTTCTTATAATGGTAAATGTGTCCAGATCGTAAACGGCGTAATTGTAAACGTAGGAGAGGAGGCGAGCATAAAAAGCGGAAGAATATTATTGCAGTCGGAATATGCCGAAATTTATTACCGGAATGTAAGGATCAGAAAATTATAACACAGATCATGGAAAAAAAATAAAATTATGAGACGATATTTATTGCTGCCTGCTTTGTTGATAATCACTTTTTCCGTTGCTGCGCAAAGAGGTGATCCTAAATTAACGGAGATCTGGTCGCCTGTTCCGAAAGTGATCGTGCCGGGCAGATCTGCTGCAGACGCACCTTCTGACGCAATCATTCTTTTCAATTCAAAAAAAGATATTGTTAACTGGACCAATAAAGAAGGCAAGGCTTTTACCTGGAAAGCGGATGATAATTTTTTTACAGTTACGCCTTTTGCCGGTGACCTCCGCACTAAACAAAGTTTTGGAGATTGTCAACTGCACATCGAATGGCGAACTCCCGCAGTAATAAAAGACAGTGGCCAGGGCCGCGGCAACAGCGGTATCTTTTTAATGAGCCGCTACGAATTACAGGTACTGGATTCTTATAATAACCTTACTTATTCCAATGGACAGGCCGGCAGTATTTATAAACAGCACATGCCGATGGTAAATGTTTGCCGTGCTCCCGGTGAATGGCAGAGTTATGATATTATTTTTACAGCCCCGCAATTTTATGCTGACAGCACACTCAAATCAGCAGCACGCATGACGGTATTTCAAAACAGCGTATTGATACAGAATAATGTAGAACTTTGGGGACCGATGCAGTTTGTTGGTGTACCCAAATATGAAATGCATGGACTAAAAGAACCTTTATTACTGCAGGATCATCACAATGAAGTAAGCTTCCGCAATATCTGGATACGCGAATTGTGAGTAGTTGATAAGGTTGAAATAGTTGTTAAAGTACTATAGTGCTAAGCCCTATTAACCCTGTTAACCTTATCAACTTTATCAACCGTTACCTTTATCAACCAGTCAGTCACAGGACGCCTCATGACGGATGAATGTTTTCGAAAATCTAACTTTCTGCATCAACAATTGTTTGGCCATGAAATATATTCAGCGACCCGTGCTTTTCTATGTCTTGTTCTTTTTATATAATTATACAAACGGACAGTCGGTAAGCAGTCCAAGAATGAAATATAATTTTAATCCCGGCTGGAAATTGAAGACAGGCGATGATGCGAATGCTGCTGCTGTAATTTATAATGACGATAACTGGAAACCGGTCACATTACCACATGCTTTTAATGAAGACGATGCGTTTAAAAAAGCGATCGGCGATTTGAGTACAGGCATTACATGGTATCGCAAACATTTTAAAATACCGGTTGATCAGAAAGGGAAAAAAATATTTCTTGAATTTGAAGGCATCCGGCAGGCGGGCGAATTTTTTCTCAATGGAAAATCCATCGGTATCAGTGAAAATGGTGTAATGGCTTTTGGTTTTGATATCAGTGACGGAATAAAATTCGGAGAAGATAATATCCTTGCGGCAAGAATTGATAATTCCTGGGACTATCGTGAAAAAGCCTCCGACAGTACCTTTCAATGGAACGATAAAAACTTCTACGCCAATTATGGTGGCATCAATAAAAATGTTTACCTGCACATCACTGATAAATTATACCAGACTCTTCCGCTGTATTCCAATCTGAAAACAACCGGGCTGTATGTCTATGCAAAGGACATCGATATAAAAAAAAGAACAGCTTTCATTACAGCAGAAACGCAGGTAAAGAATGAATACGATATTGCCAAAACATTTCAATATAATATCAGCATCCAGGATATTACAACCGGTAAAACAATCGCTACTATAAACGGACCATCACAAAAACTCGCCGCCGGTGAAACCCGAATCATCTCCGCAGGTAAACAAATAGAACAACTTAATTTCTGGAGTTGGGGTTATGGATATCTCTACAATATATTTACCGTTTTAAAAATTGATCATAAAATTATCGATGTTGTAAAAACAACAACCGGTTTTCGTAAAACATCTTTTGCTGATGGCGTCCTGACATTGAATGACCGTGTGCTGCAGTTAAAAGGTTATGCGCAGCGCACGACCAACGAGTGGCCTGCTATCGGATTATCTGTTCCTGCATGGATGAGCGATTACAGTAATCATTTAATGGTGGAAGGAAATGCCAACCTCGTTCGCTGGATGCACGTAACGCCATGGAAGCAGGACATCGAAAGTTGTGACCGCGTTGGATTAATCGAATCTATGCCTGCAGGTGATTCTGAAAAAGATGCCTATGGCAGAAAATGGAAACAACGAACCGAAGTAATGCGGGATGCAATCATCTATAACCGTAATAATCCGAGTATTATTTTTTATGAATGTGGCAACAACCAGATCAGTGAAGAACATATGCTGGAGATGAAAAACATAAGAGATGAATATGATCCGCATGGTGGCAGGGCGATCGGTTCAAGAAATATGCTCGACAGTAAAGTAGCCGAGTATGGCGGCGAAATGCTATACATTAATAAAAGTGCTGCTAAACCTATGTGGCAGATGGAATACAGCAGGGACGAAGGTTTGCGAAAATACTGGGATGAATATTCTCCACCGTTTCACAAAGAAGGGGATGGACCTTTGTACCGCAATGCAGACGCAAGTGCTTACAATCATAACCAGGACGCACATGCCATTGAAGATATTGTCCGTTGGTACGATTACTGGCATGAAAGATCTGGAACGGGTAAGCGGGTAAATGGCGGTGGCGTGAATATTATTTTTTCAGAATCAAATACGCATTTCCGCGGCGCCGAAAATTTCAGAAGGAGTGGTGAAGTGGATGCATTGCGCATTATTAAAGATGGATATTATGCTAACCAGGTCATGTGGGATGGATGGGTGAACATTGAACGGCCACGCATTCATATCATCGGTCACTGGAATTATACAGATGATGTTATAAAAAATATCTATGTGGTTTCTTCTGCCGATAAAGTTGAATTGTTCATCAATGGAAGATCATTGGGTTTTGCTGAACAAAGCAGCCGCTTTCTTTTCACATTCAAAAATATACATTGGCAGAAAGGAAATATTGTGGCTGTTGGTTATGATGCAAATGGGAAAAAAATATGTGAAGACAAACATGAAACAGCTGGAGCACCGTTTGCCATCAGGCTTAAACAGATCAATCAGTCAAATGAATTTACGGCCAATGGCGCCGATCTTGCTTTGATAGAAGCAGAAGTGGTGGATGCAAAAGGAAACCGTTGTCCCACAGCATTGAACCTGATTCAATTTACAATGGATGGTCCTGCTGAATGGCGTGGTGGTATGGCGCAGGGACCGGATAATTATATTCTTTCAAAACAATTACCGGTGGAATGCGGTGTGAACCGTTTCATGATACGTTCAACAATAACAGCCGGTATCATTCACATCAAGGCAATGTCAGAAGGATTGAAAAGTGCAGGCATTACTGTTGTATCAAAACCTTTTGAAGTGCTAAATGGACTTGCATTGCAGATGCCGGATAAATATCTTAAACCCAATTTACAGCGGGGCCCCACACCTGCAGGAAGATCTTTCAATATATCAAGGACGGCCCTGAACGTTATAAAAGCGACAGCAGGAGCTAACAATGAAAAAACTTCTTTGAGTTATGATGACAACGAAGCAACTGACTGGGTGAATGATGGACAATTGTCAACAGCGTGGATAGAGTATGAACTGGATAAAGAATCCGTTGTGAGTGAAGTGGAATTAAAATTTAATAATTTCAGAACAAGAAGTTATCCCATCATTATCTCGCTGGACGGGATTGAAGTATTTAAAGATACTACTGCAAAAAACCTGGGATATTTTACAGCCCGGTTTCAGCCACACAAAGGAAATAAAATAAAAATAGCATTATATGCAACCAGTACGGTTCAGGTGAATAAGGCCACAGAAATGAATGGGAAAAAACTTGATGACGGTGTTGCCCGTGATGATGCAGATGCAAAAGGAACCTTGAGTATTATTGAAGCGGAGTTTTATGCGCCCATTAAAAATTAACCTGACTTCCCAGGTTAATTCATTATTGTAACAATTGACATAATTAAATAATATTCACTATTGTATTTTCCAGAATTATGTTTTAGGTTTATACCATATCCGCACCTGTGATGACCGCAAACTTATCCGAAGCATAACACCGGTCAGCCGAAAACGGGATTAAGAGTAGGCGCAAAAAATATGAAATGACACTCGGACAAATTAAAGAAACTGCCTGCGCTTCAACAGTGAACGCATCAAAGTTCATGAACTTCATTAATGATACCTGTGATAAGTTCAACATCAATACACCCATCCGGCAGTTGTGTTTCCTCGCACAGGCAGGTCATGAAAGCGGCAGCCTTTTTTTCACGGAGGAACTCGCAAGCGGTCAAGCTTATGAAGGAAGAAAAAATCTTGGTAATACTCAAACTGGTGATGGGGTAAGATTTAAAGGCCGTGGTTTGATACAGATCACCGGCAGATCCAATTACCTGGCGGTAGGAAATGCATTGGGCGTTGACTTTATTAAAACACCCACATTGCTTGGAGGTAAAAATGTAAATGTGTGCAGCAACGATCAATTAAAAAATGCAGCAATGAGTGCGGGTTGGTTCTGGAACAGCCGCAACCTGAATGCTATTGCAGACACGATCAATATTGCAAAGCCAATCGATTCAGGGGCAAACCTGGATAATTTTATTGCGCTTACAAAAAAGATCAATGGCGGCACCAACGGATTGAATGACCGCCTTAACCGGTACAAAACAGGTGTTAAGTTTTTTTAAATCAGCCCTAATCAAAAGTTTAGATAGGTTAGACTGTTTGGAAGGTTCACGCAGGTTTAGTTCTGAACATTCAAAACCATCTAAACATTCAAACATTCAAACCTTTCTTATCGGCATTAAAATTGCTCAGCACGATCAGCAAATTATTCTAAGCTTGCCGTTACCTTTGTATTCCATTAAATTAAAGAAAACGAAATGACAATATCCAGAGGAGGTTGGCTAATGAGCACATTGGTCATTTTTTCCCTGTTCTTTTCTACCAGGATTGTTGCACACCACGCAACCCGTATTCCTCACCGCGGATCCGAAAATGTTCGCGACAGCAATACCATCGTTATTCCTTTTGAATATAAACAATCCGCGATCTACCACGCCAATACACTCGAAGTTGTAGATAGTGTGATTGATATCCTCATGCGCAATAAAACGATCCGCATTACCATCAATGGTTATGCGCATGTGGATGAAGGACGTGACAGTATCTGCTATTATCTTTCTCTGAACAGGGCTTTGTTTGTCCGTGAGTATATAATCGGCCGTGGTATTGACTCGTCTCGGATAAAAGATGTAGTTGCTTATGGCAATACCAAACCTTTTTATACTGGTACCAACAAACAGGGAAATATATTGAACTGCCGCGCAGAGATCAAACTCAATTATCCCGAACCACCTAAAAAAGTTGATATCAAAGATGCTGATGGAGATGGCATTGCTGATGCAGAAGATAAATGTCCTGACCAATACGGTTATAAAGAAACGCATGGATGCCCCGACACTGCTGTTACACTTGTGCCCTTTGCAATACAACAAAGTTTTCTTGGTGGCCCTGCTTACGTGGTGCTGGACAGTGTGATCACGGTATTAAAAATGAATCCTGCATTTACGATATCCATTGAAGGATATGCTGCGAAAGAAGAAGGCATACAGGAAGTGTGTGACGGACTTGGGAAAGACAGGGCGGAACTTATAAAAAACTACCTGTTGTCAAGATACATCGGTGAAACACGGATCAGCTCAGTAAAATATATGAGCAATTCAAAAGCAATCAATGCCGGCAGAAATTCTATGGAAATTTCTTTGAATGCAAGGACCGAAATAAGGTTTAATAAAAATGCTGTCAGCAAATAGATAATCTCAATCAGGACATAAAAAAAGTTGACTAAATATCAGTCAACTTTTTTTATCAGAGGTATTTTTGATTTATGAAAAATCAAAAATCCTATGTTGATCTTGAACAAAAAGTTCAGCAAAAAAATGTTTCATCCTTGAAGTGAGTGACTCGAAATGTGTTGGTTTATTTTCAAAATATTCTGCATGCTGAATTTTCATTTTCACTAAAACCACATCCCGGCTGTTATTGTGCATATTGATTACGGGCGTAGAATCAGCATCATTATCGTCCGCAATGATGGATGCTTTTCCACTAACCTGTAACCGGCACTCACTCCCTTTTTGAAAAAAGTCGAGGTATGCATAAAAGTCTTTGTCAATATTTTTTGCATATTCTCTGTTGCATGATGTGAAGAACCATATGTTTCCATCGCTATCCGTTTTAATTGTTCTGACAATTGTGTTTGATAATTGCAGTAAAGAGTTTGTTTCTGATTTAAAAATAGCAACTCCGATCTGGGCTATTTTCTTTTGCAGAAAATCAAGGTGGGTATCTTTTACTATCATATATTTTTGTTTGTACAATAATTATTCAAACCACATACCATTCCTTTCAGAAGATATTTTAAGCAGTTTTTTATGCGGTTTCGTAGAATTATTTACACGGATATTGTAGAAAAGTGAGAATCAGCGGAAAACTATTCCATTAAAACTGCATTTTTAAAACAGGCACAATACTTTCAGATAACTCAGCACAATAACAATCCATGCAAAAGAGCGGAACAAAAAGACCGGTACGGCAACCACAACATCAAAACAGGCCGGGTGCTGAATACAAAATGAGACCTGTTCCGGTGAGTGATGACAGCAAAGCCGGCAGCAACAGGCTTTCCGGCAAAACAGCAATTATCACCGGCGGTGACAGCGGCATCGGAAAAGCTGTGGCTTTACTTTTTGCCAAAGAAGCTGCTGACATTATTATTGTTTACCTGAATGAACATAAAGATGCTGAAGACACAGAAAAAATCATTACTGAAAAATATGGGCGCCGTTGTTTATTGATCGCAACTGATATTTCTAAGGAAGGCAATTGCAAATCGGCAATTGCAAAAGTGGCAAAGCATTTTAAACAGATCGATATATTGGTTAATAATGCAGCCATACATTATGAAAGTAAAATGCTGGCAGATATTTCTACGGAACAATTGCTTAAGGTTTTTTCCACCAATATTTTTTCTATGTTCTGGATGAGCAGGTTTGCATTGCAACATATGAAGGAAGGAAGCTGCATCATCAATACTACATCAGTTACTGCTTATCGTGGAAGTGCCGCACTCATGGATTATGCAGCCACCAAAGGCGCGATCGTTTCATTTACGAGAAGTCTTTCAGCCAATCTTATTGAAAAAGGCATCCGCGTAAATGCTGTAGCACCGGGCCCGATATGGACGCCATTGATCGCTTCCAGTTTCAAACCGGCAAAAGTTGCAAAGCATGGAAGTGATGCACCCATGAAAAGGGCAGGAGAACCGGTTGAAGTGGCGCCTTCATATTTATTTCTTGCATCAGCAGATGCATCTTATATAACAGGACAGGTTATTCATCCAAACGGAGGTGAAATTGTAAACGGATAATCCAATAATAATAAAAATGGACAGCATTACAGAACAGGTTGTAAAAATATCCCGGCAAAAAATTAAGCGTATCAGCAGCAATCCTGAAGCTACGGCAAAGGCAGTGGATTTAGTTTATGTGCAGGATACGCAGCCCGGCATTGCGCGAATTAAAAAAGGAAAAGCATTTGATTACGTGTTGAACAGGACAAGAATAAAAAGCGACGAAGAATTGAAGCGCATCAAAAGTCTTGTGATACCGCCGGCCTGGGAAAATGTATGGATCTGTGTTTTAGAAAACGGACACCTGCAGGCAACAGGGCTTGATGTAAAAAAAAGAAAGCAATATCGGTATCATCCACTCTGGAATACATTAAGAAATCATACAAAGTTTTACCGGATGCATGAATTCGGAAAGATATTGCCAACAATTAGGTTGCAGCTGGAAAAAGATCTCTCTCTTCCCGGACTGCCACAGGAAAAAGTGCTGGCGCTGGTGGTGAGTCTGATGGAAAGAACACATATCCGTATTGGTAATAACGCGTATGAAAAATTGTATGGTTCATTCGGACTGACTACTTTAAAAGATAAGCATGTTAATGTAAACGGCAGTAGTGTAAAATTTACTTTCAAAGGGAAAAAAGGTGTTGATCATGATATTACAATCCGGAATAAAAAATTATCGAAGCTGGTACAGCAGTGCAGGGATATTCCAGGTAAAGAATTATTTCAATACTACGACCAGGAAGGCCAGCGTCATTCAATAGATTCAGGAATGCTGAACAATTATATAAAAACAATAAGCGGCGCAGATTTTACAGCCAAGGATTTTCGTACATGGGCAGGAACTATTCAGGCATTCCTTGCTTTTAAAGAACTGGGATTTGTTGAAACAGTTACGGAGACAAAGAAAAAGGTCGTGGAAGCACTGGATATGGTTTCCAAAGAACTCGGCAATACAAGAACGGTCTGCAAAAAATATTATGTCCATCCATCGATTATAGAAATGTATGAAAATAAAACGCTGGCAAAATATATAGAACAGCTGGATGAGATCCAGGTGGATGATAATAAAGCGGATCTGACAAAGGAAGAAAAGCTGGTGATGAAAATATTAGAAAGTAAAAAGTAAAAATTAAAAAAGTAACGGGCGGTGATGTGTTCAGTAAACCACCAGCACTTCGGATTGATTTTTTTAATTATTAATTATTAATTTTTAATTAAAAGTAAACTCTAACAAATTAAAATACTTTTCACATGAGACCATTATGGACAGGCGCTATCGGATTTGGACTGGTAAACATTCCGGTAAAACTATACAGCGCAACACAAGACAGTAATCTTGACCTCGACATGCTGGACAAAAAAGATCATTCCAATATCCGGTTCATGCGGGTGAATGAAAAGACAGGTAAGGAAGTGCCCTGGGGAAATATTGTCAAAGGCTATATGCTTAACAATAAATATGTGATACTGGATGATAAGGATTTTGAAAAGGCCAATGCCGTAAAATCAAAAGTTATTGAGATCACTGATTTCATTAAAGAAGCAGAAATTGACAGTGTTTATTATGAAATGCCCTATTACCTTGCGCCGGAAAAATCGGGCGTGCGTGCCTATGCCTTGCTCCGCGAAGCGCTTGCAAAGACAGGTAAGGTCGGCGTTTCCACATTCGTGATGCGGAATAAAGAACATCTCGCTATTTTAAAAACTTCGGGAGATACTATTGTGCTCAACAGGATCCGCTTTGCAGAAGAGATAAGGGAAACAACAGAACTAAGCCTGCCTGCAAAAAGTACTGTGAAGCCCGCAGAATTAAAAATGGCCATTTCACTCATTGATCAGTTGACAGGTAAATTCAATATTAAAAAATATAAAGACAGTTATGCGGAAGACCTGTTGAAGTTGATCAAAGCAAAATCAAAATCAAAAGGTAAAGAAGTTGCTGTTCCGCATATGAAGGTTGTTCATAGTACAACAAAAGATCTGATGTCGCAGTTGAAAGAAAGTCTGAGCCCTAAAAAGAAAAAAGCATCTTAGCTGTACGCAATCGTAAACGAACTGAATGATTTTAGCAATGTTTAAAACTGGTTGAATAAAAAATATTATGAGTCTCGCAAAATATAAACAGAAAAGAAATTTCTCCGTCACGCCCGAACCCGAAGGCAAACTGAAAAAGAATACGCCTGTATTGTCGTTTGTGGTGCAACGTCATAAGGCATCTCATCTTCATTATGATTTCAGACTGGAATTGGATGGAGTATTGAAAAGTTGGGCAGTGCCTAAAGGGCCGTCAATGAATCCTGCGGATAAACGCCTGGCCATGATGGTGGAAGATCACCCTTATTCATACAAAGATTTTAAAGGAACCATTCCTTCCGGATACGGTGCAGGCATTGTAGAAATATGGGACAGCGGTAAATACACTGACATCGATCAATCTGATAAAATTTCTGCAGAAAAAAAACTGAAAGCCGGTTTAAAAGCAGGTAATCTTAAATTCACGCTTAAAGGAAAAAAACTGAATGGCGAATTTGCATTGGTGAAATTAAAACCACGTGGGGAAGAGAAAGAAAGTAATTCATGGCTGCTCATCAAACACAAAGATGAATTTGCAGTAACTAAAAAATACGACAGCGAAAAAGAAACAGCTTCCACATCTCCGATCAATAAATGGCTGAAAGAAAACGGTCAGCCTGAAAAAAAAAAGCCTGGCGTCAAAAAAGCCAAAGCCGCGAAAAGCTGACTGAGTTCATCAAACCAATGCTGGCAAAGGAAACCGATGAGGCTTTTGATAACAAAGATTGGTTGTTTGAAATAAAATGGGATGGTTACAGAGCGGTCAGTGAAATTTCTAAGAAC
>JBDUCW010000210.1:0-5026 GCA_040003235.1 Ferruginibacter sp.
CATGAACTATGGACCATGGACTATGAACTAATTCTTCCTATATTTGACAAACCTAAATTTTAACCAAAAAAATCATCTACCATGAGCAATCTACCAACAGGCCCACAGCCCGAAGACACCATTTCATTAGAAGACGGAGTAACCATCACCACCAACTGGCGCGATTTCATCGGGCCGATCATGGCATCCGAAAATTATATCCGCGCTTTTTACATCCCTATCGATGATATCACATCACTTGCTGCCTTTCACCAGGTAAAAGCTGTAAGAGCTTATTTAGCCCTGGAAGACGTGACTGATCCTTCCACACTAAAACTCGCGATGGTACCGGTTGACGACGACGGAAAGGACATTTTATTTTGCGCTTCGGAAATAGCAGGTAAACAAAGTGCCATTTATGATTTCACCAGTCCATGTCCACAGTCCTGCGATGTAGACAGTCCACTTTTTACAGGCGACATATAATTCATGAGTCATTTATATTTGAAAGTAATAGTGCCGCTGGCGGTATTACTGCCGCTGCTGTTTGGGCTCATTGTAAAAAAAAACTGGGATGCAACAGCCCGGATCATTTTTATTTATCTTTTGGTGAGCGGTGTTGTGAATGAAGTTGCAACAGTCATGTCTCAACACCGGATAAATAATTTACCACTGCTGCACATCTATACAGTTTTCGAATTCATCAGCTTTTCTTTTTTTTATAAAAAAGTTTTTGATGAAGGCAGAAAAACAAACCGTTTTTTAATATTGCAGATCAGCTTTGTGATCCTGTGTATTTTGAATGCTGTTTTTCTGCAAAGCATTTACAGCTTCAACAGTTATACATTGGCTTTAAAAGCACTGATTCTGATGTTACTCGCAGTAAATTATTTTGCAAAGCTCTTTACTAATATCGGTGAAACAAAAATTATAATGATGCCCCGGTTCTGGTTCAATTCGGGTATGTTCCTTTATTTTTCAGGCTCTTTTATTTTTTATATATTTTCTAATTTCACATTGTATATATCAAGACATAGTTTTGACCTGATACTGTATTTACACGCCGGTTTTGTGCTGGTAATGTACATGCTGTTCACCATTGGTTTTATTAAATGCAAAAAGTAAACGATAATATTTTTCTGCTGATCATATTCGCCATGGCGGGTACATTCCTGCTGGCAGCATCTTTTGTTTTTTTCTTTATAAGATACCAACGCAGAATGCTGTTGCAGAAAGAAGCGATGCAGAAAGCAGAACTCGCACACCGGGAAGGTTTGTTGATTGCTGCTATTCAGTCACAGGAAGAAGAACGCAAACGCATCGGCCGCGATCTGCATGATGATGTGGGCTCTGCATTATCCAATCTGCGGATGGTATTGGGAGAGATCATTACCAGCCAGCCAGCAGTATCCACAACAACGGATATAAAATACAAACCGCTTATTGATAATATCATCAGCAATGTGCGGAGCATCTCGCACAGTCTTTCGCCACCGGGACTGGAACTTTTCGGATTGGAACATACGCTCCATGAACTGTGTGACAGTTTCAACAGTTCAAAAATATTGCACCTGGAAATGCAGAACAATGCCGGTGAGATGATTGATCATATCGGCACCGAACCGGCACTTGCTGTTTACAGGGTAATGCAGGAACTGGTGGCCAACACTGTAAAACATGCTGCGGCAAAAAATGCCTATATATTATTTGAATTATCGGGTGATGAATTGCTGATCAGTTACAAAGATGATGGCAGAGGAATGGAAATAAACACAACAAAAAAAGCAGGCATGGGCCTGCAGAATATTGAAAGCCGTTTGCGCATTATCCATGCAAAATATGAGATCGATTCCTTACCCGGCAAAGGTTTCAGCATCCTTATAAAATTACCGGTCAAAAAAATGGAACTGTCTAACAATGGAAAACATTAAAGTCGCACTGGCAGATGACCAGCAGTTATTCCGGCATGGATTGGCAAAGCTCATTAAAGCTGTGCCTGATTTTGATCTGGTGATTGAAGCCGCCAATGGTAAATTATTTTTGGAGCAATTGCAGCAATCGGCAATCATTCCTGATGTTGCATTGATTGATATGCACATGCCTGAAATGAATGGCGTTGAACTGAATGACATCCTGCAGAAAAAATATCCTTATATAAAAGTAATCGTGCTTTCTGTGTACGACCAGGAACGTTTCATCAGCAAGATGATCCAATCGGGTGCCTGTGGTTATCTTACAAAAAATTGCGAAACAGAAGAACTGGTTACCGCTATCCGCACTACCTGCAAAACCGGTTTTTATTTTAATAACGATACATTGCATGCAATGCGGCGTGTGGCAAATTATAAAGAAAGTGATATCCGCAGTCTGAATAATATTCCGATAGAATTATCAGGCCGTGAGCTGGAAGTGTTGCAGCTCATCTGTAAAGAACTTACCAATACAGAGATCGGCACTAAACTTTTTATCAGTCCGAGAACCGTGGAAGGCCACCGCAACAATCTCCTCGCAAAAGCAGGCTGCCGCAATACTGCAGGGCTCGTCATCTTCGCCATCAAAAACGAATTGTACCAGATAGGACTGTAAACGCAGTTTGATAAGGTTGATTAAGTTGATAGGTTGATCGTGTTCATACAGTCTTCAAATCACTTTATTAACCCGGTTAACTCTCTCAACTATTCTGTATCTAACTTACAACGTATAACGTACAACCTATAACGTACAACGTACAACCTATAACTTTCTCTCCCCGTATAAACACCTGTTTTTTCAGATCAGCAGCAGTTTGTTTATGCATCACCATATTATTATCGTCTCTTTGAAAAGGCTTTTTAGTGGTTTAAAAATCCGGGGTGGGATGATCAATGTACTTCATGCGTTTATTCATTCCACCTTTTTAAAAAGAGAATAGATCCCTCAAGCATATCAAAATGCAGGCATTATTTCTATAACAGCTGCATATTTTTTTCGCCCCCATCCCTTAAGGGGAGTTTGGCAGCTCAAAAGGCGGCCACAACAAATCCTGACACTGCTCAACTTCCTTATTCCTTATTAATTATTTCTTATTTTTTATTCGGTATTTTGCGTCATGTCAGCAACACTGATCAGCAACATACAATGCCTTGCCGGCATAACGGAAACCAACAGGCTTTTACGCGGACCTGAACTGGCAGGATTATCTTCTATTGAAAATGCTTTTTTATTAATTGATCATGGCATCATTGCAGAGTACGGATACATGTATGAACTGGATCTGAAAGTTCCGCAACTGCCCAATGATATCATTGATGCCACCGGTCAAACCATATTGCCCTGCTGGTGTGATAGTCATACCCATATTGTTTTTGCAAGAAGCAGGGAAGAGGAATTCATTGATAAAATAAAAGGAATGAGTTATGCTGAGATTGCGGCTAAAGGTGGTGGCATTCTCAATTCTGCAAGAAGACTGAATGAAGCAACTGAAGATGAACTTTTTAATGATGCATGGAAAAGGCTGGAAGAGATGAGCCGTTTGGGAACCGGCGCTGTTGAAATAAAAAGCGGCTACGGACTAACGGTAGAAGCGGAACTTAAAATGCTGCGGGTAATAAAAAGACTGAAGCAAACATCAAGACTGGATATTAAAGCAACATTCCTGGGAGCGCATACTTATCCGATGGATTATAAAGACAATCACCAGGGATATATCGATCTCATTATTGATGCAATGCTTCCCGCAATCGCTGATGAAAAACTGGCAGATTATATTGATGTGTTTTGTGAGAACGGTTTTTTTTCGCCGGAAGAAATGGAAACAATTTGCAAAGCAGGAATGAGTTATGGATTAAAACCGAAACTGCACATCAATCAACTCAACAGCATCGGTGGTATTAGAACCGCAATAAATTTGAATGCAGTTTCAGTGGATCATCTTGAAACAATGACGGGAGAAGATATTCAATTGCTTAGTGCTTCTGATGTGATCGGAACCTTACTTCCCTCTGCTGCATTTTTTCTGCGCATGCCTTTTCAGCCCGCAAGAAAATTAATTGACAGCAACTGCGCCATTGCACTGGCAACAGATTATAACCCCGGATCTTCTCCTTCCGGTAATATGAATTTTGTGATAGCACTTGCCTGTATACAAATGAAAATGCTGCCGGAAGAAGCCATCAATGCCGCAACGATCAATGGAGCTTATGCTATGGAGCTGCAGGACTCCGTTGGTAGTATTACCATCGGTAAAAAGGCAAATCTTATTTTTACCAAAGCAATTCCCTCACTTGCTTATCTGCCTTATTCGTTTGGGACTAATTTAATTGCAGATGTTATGATCGGCGGCGCTTTTCTTTAATGGATAATTGATAATTTTTTCAAGTCGCATCATACAAGCTATTGACAAAGGGTCTTTGATGCGAACAGATTTTTAATCTTAATTTTTTATTTCCCAGACCAATATCCTGTTTAGCCCTGCTTCGGGTCTGCTTCGTCTTTGCTTCATACCTGGTTCGGTTTTCTTCGCAGTTCTTCGCCAATTTGCGAAGAACTGCGAAGATTTGCGAAGCATTCCCGAACAGGAGACGAACAGGAGGCGAACAAAAGACAAATAAATTATGAATTGTGCTTGCGGCAGGCAGAGAAGAATTTCTTTAACCAGATAACTTCAACTATTTTTATAAACCTATCTGTCCTGAGAAAATTTTTAATTTTTAATTTTTAATTCATCATAATGCAACTCATCGAATGCGTCCCCAACTTTTCCGAAGGCAACGACCTTGGCATCATCAAACAAATCACTGCTGAAATTGAAAAGATAGATGGCGTACGTCTTCTCAATGTTGACCCGGGCAAAGCCACCAACCGGACTGTTGTGACAATGGTAGGCGCGCCGGAAGCCGTTACAGAAGCCGCTTTCCAGGCAATCAAAAAAGCAGGCGAACTTATTGATATGAGCAAACACAAAGGTGAACATCCACGCATGGGCGCAACTGATGTTTGTCCGTTAATACCGATTGCAGGCATCAGCATGGAAGAAACTGCAGTCTATGCAAAAACACTTGCAAAAAGG
>JBDUCW010000023.1:0-48083 GCA_040003235.1 Ferruginibacter sp.
ATCCAGTTAGAAAAGCATTGTCGATGCGAATGGATAATTTAAAAATGGATAATTGATAATTTTTTCAAATTGATAGAGAATGTAATAATATAAAACACTAAAAATTATAAGGAATTATCAATTATCCATTATCAATTTGTCTTTCAGATTGAAACAATAAAATGAAAGGCCCTAAATCAGAACAACTGTCCAATGAACGTTATTCAAAAGCATAAAGTCCAAAGTCTCGGCTACAATTTTGTGGATGAAAAATATATTCCCAAAGGAAAAGATGAGTATTACCTGCGCTATCTTCAAAGCGGCAATCATACCAGTTATCGTAAACTGGATGCTCCTGAAATTGCCATACTCGTGCGCAACGGCAACACTTCTGATGACTGGAATAAGATACTTGTTTCAGAAATGTTCAATCCCGAACTGGTAAAGAACTGCAAATTCTATGGCCTGGTGCGCATTAAAAAACTGGAAGCATACTATCATGAATTTCATAACCTGCGCATGCCTGTTGGTTTATATAACAGCACCATCATCAGTTGCGACTTCGGTGATAATGTGTGTATCGATAACGTGAATTATATGAGCCATTATATTATTGGCGATGATGTAATGATCGCCAATGTGAATGAACTTGATACAACCGATCACGCAAAATATGGTAATGGTGTTTTAAAAGAAGGTGAAGATGAAAAGCTGCGCATCTGGATGGAGCTTTGTAATGAGAACGGCGGCCGTGCCGTTATACCTTTTGATGGAATGCTGCCCGGTGATGCCTGGCTCTGGAGCAAGTACCGCGATGATGATGCACTGATGAACAGGTTTAAAGATTTTACGGAGAAAAAATTTACGAAGCAGCGTGGCTATTATGGAACGATCGGTAACAGAACGATCATTAAAAACTGTAAGATCATTAAAGATGTACTGATCGGTACTGATGCTTATTTAAAAGGTGCCAATAAAATAAAAAATGTAACCATCAACAGTGACGAAAAAAGAAGATCACAGATCGGTGAAGGTTGTGAGATTGTGAATGGCATTGTTGGATTCGGCTGCAGAATATTCTATGGTGTTAAGGCTGTCCGTTTTGTAATGGCATCGCATTCGCAATTAAAATACGGAGCCCGCCTCCTCAACTCCTATCTTGGAAATAATTCCACCATCTCCTGTTGCGAAGTATTGAACTCCCTGATCTTTCCTGCGCATGAACAGCATCACAACAATTCTTTTTTGTGTGCATCAGTGGTAATGGGACAAAGCAATATTGCAGCGGGTGCTACCATCGGCAGTAATCACAACAGTCGCAGCGCGGATGGTGAGATTGTTGCGGGACGTGGTTTCTGGCCTGGCCTGTGTGTGAGTTTAAAACACAATTCAAAATTTGCATCCTTTACCATTATTGCCAAAGGAGATTATCCAGCCGAATTAAAAATCCCAATCCCATTCAGTCTTATCAGCAATGATGTGAGCAATAATAAATTGGTGATCATACCTGGCTACTGGTTCATGTATAATATGTATGCGCTCGCCCGCAATGCACAGAAGTATAAAGACCGCGACCGCCGCACCGGTAAAACACAGACACTTGAATTTGATTATCTCGCACCCGATACCATTAATGAATTATTCAATGCACTAAAATTAATGGAGCGCTTTACTATAAAGTCAGACGGCACTGTCATTGTAAAAGGATGGGAAAATACAAAACGGGAAACAGAACTGATAAAAGTCCCGCAGGCCATTCATCTTTTTAAAGAGCTCATTCAGTTCTATGCTGTGTGCGCCCTGTTTAAACAGCAACAGGAAAATAATTTTGCCTCATTTGAAGAACTGAAACGCTCACTTTCTGCAAAAATACAAAGGACCGAATGGCTGAATGTAGGCGGCCAACTGATCCAGAAAGAAGAAATAGAAAAATTAAAAAGAAATATTAAATCGGACAAGATCAGGAACTGGAACGAACTGCATCAGTTTTACAAACTGCAGGGCGATGCATATGAAAAAGATAAACTCAATCATGCCTATACTTCCCTGCTGGAAATATTAAACATTACGCCGAAACAATTTACGCCTGTATTTTTCAAAACATTATTGCAGCAGTTCATTACTACCAAAGAATGGATGAGCAAAGGTATTTATGATTCCCGGGAAAAAGATTACAGTAATCCATTCCGCAAAATGCTGTATGATACCACTGGGGAAATGAATAAGGTCGTTGGCAAACTGGAAGACAATGTTTTTATACAACAGCAATATGCCGAACTGGATGAAATGAAAATGAAAGTGAAAGCTATCATTAAAAAAATGAAATTGTAAAGTTGTTTTCTCCCGCCTTTGGTGAATGCAGGAAAACGATCAGCAGAAATATTCCGAAGCAGCTGAATGCGATCGATTGAAACCTGCTGCAACCCCCTACCTTTGCGGAAATTTAATACATGAAGAAAAGATTGGTCCTATCCGTATTCATCTGTATGCTGTTCAGTGCAGCGCAGGCCCAAACTACAGCCCAGATAAAAAAAGAACTCGAAGCAACACCCGATCCCATCGGTTATGTAAAAACAAAGATCAAGAAAAGATATAAGATCGATACGATTACAGTCATGTCAACTTCAGGTTTTTTGGGAATAGCTGACAGCATTGCCTATCACGGAAAGATCGGTAAAGTGTACGGCCCTTTTAAAAAAGAAAATATTCTGATAAAAGTGTTGGGCAAAGTGCCGAATACTTTTTATCATGTCAGTCATATTTTATTGGATACTTCTGTTTACCGGAAAAAGTTTGCTGATTCGCTTGCTGATGTGATCATTGAAAAGATCCGTTCCGGAAGGTCCGATTTTGAAATGCAGGCGAAGGTATATAGTGCAGATATGGCAAGTGCTGTAAAGGGCGGAGATCTCGGCTGGTTTATCCGCGGCGTAATGTTACCACAGATGGACAGGGAATTAGCGCGTCATAAAAAAAATGAACTGTTTAAAGTCTGGAGTCCTGCAGGACTGCACATTGTAAAGCTCACCGATAATCCAAAAAAAGATGATGGATTTGCGTTGTTGCTTCGGGTGTTTTTGTAGACAACATTTTTAATGGATAATTTCAAAATGGATAATTGATAATTTTTTCAGGCCGTGGTTGCATGAAATTATCAGGTCGTTAAAAATTATCAGGAGACCTATTTGTAGATGATTTTAAAAAATCAATCAGAGATTTCTAAAACACATTCATCAGAAATTATAATGAATTATCCATTATCAACTATCCATTATCAATAAACCACCGCACCGCGAGTTCGTATCCTTTCAACCCCAATCCACTGATCGTGCCCACGACTTTTGCACTCACATGAGATAACTGTCGGAATTTTTCTCTTCCATCAATATTAGAAATATGCACTTCAATTGTTTTTGATTTGATCGCAGCAATAGCATCGCCGATGGCAACTGAAGTATGTGAATAGCCTGCAGGATTGATCACGATGCCATCCACTTCAAAGCCTACGCGTTGCAGCTCTGTTACCAGTTCGCCTTCTATATTACTTTGAAAATAACTGAATTCAACAGAAGGAAATAATTTCTGAAGCGAAGCAAAATACAGATCGAAAGACATATTGCCATAAATATCTGTTTCTCTTTTACCGAGCAGATTGAGGTTGGGCCCGTTGATGATCGCTATTTTCATGTTACGAATGTAAGGAAAAGTCCATAGCCGATAGTCAATGGTCCATGGCAAATCTGCTATCTACTATCTACTATGGACTATGGACCATTGTCCTCCGAAAAATCATTCTTCCATTTAAGGATTTTTTGTACATTTACTGAGTCGGCATCCTAACCGGCCAATTAAAAGTCTTTTTTTTAAAGGTGAATAAATAAGCCCTGGCTCAGTCTTGACCGGGGCTTCTTATTGAACAGGCATTCAAAAGCCGTATCGAAAAGCACTTCAATACATCCACTTTTTTAATAAATAAGATCCCCGGATGATAAAACTGCTTTTTTGAATTTTTACTTTTGACTTATTCAGGCCCCGTACTTGCCTTATCTTTATTACTTAAAATCTTTAGATGAAATTCTTCTTTTGCATCGCCGCTTTTTTTTATTGTCATATTGCCAATGCCCAACGCATAGAAATGCCTGTTGCAAAATTTATGCAGGGCGATGACAACAGGTTTGCGCTTCCTGCAACAGATGACAGTAAATGGGCAAGCATTTTTCCGGATGAAAGCTGGGAAAAGCATGGCTACACCGATTATGATGGCTATGCCTGGTACAGGTTTCATGTAAATATTCCACTTTCACTTAAAAATAATGCTTACTGGAAAGACAGTCTGCACATTTCACTTTCAAAGATCGATGATGTGGATGAAGTGTTTTTCAATGGCAAAAAAATCGGACAGACAGGTTTTTTTCCTTCGGACCCTCAAGGCTACCAGACTGCCTGGAATGTGAACAGGGAATACAACGTATCTGCCGGAAATGCGGTCGTGCACTGGGATGCAGACAATTTAATAGCCATAAGAGTTTATGATGGCGGCGGCCCCGGTGGTATATCCGGACCTGTCCCATTTATTAAAATGCTGGATATCATCGATGCCATTTCTATAAAAAACAGATCGGCTGAATTAAAAAGAATTTCAAAAAACTATTCTGAACTGACCGCGTTCAGCAGCAGTGAACTGATCAATCAATTTAACCGGAAAATAGAAGGAACGTTGATCACCACATCACGCAATGAACTTGATAATACAGTAAAAGAATTACAGCATCAGCTCGTAACATTAAAACCTCATGAAATAAAACAACTCCAGATCTCAGTCCCCGCGAAAGAAGGCGCAACGATTAATTATACATTTATTGAAAACAGCAGCATGCAGAAGGTCTCGTTACAGATCGCACTTCCCTATCTGCTTACGCCTGCTCCGGCTGCTGTCCCCAAAATAAACGGAGCAAAAACATTCGGGGTGAAACCCAATGCGCCTTTCTTTTTTAAAATACCTGCTACCGGTAACAAGCCTTTACAGTACGCGGTTGAAAATCTGCCGGAAGGAATAAAACTGGATGCGGATAATGGCATCCTAACGGGAAGCATTGGCCGCAAGGGAAATTACGAACTGACTTTTATTGTAAGAAATAAAATGGGAACAGCCAGGCGGCCCTTCAGCATTCATTGCGGCGATCAGCTTGCGCTCACACCACCGATGGGCTGGAACAGCTGGAACTGTTGGGGCCTCAGCGTAAGCGATGAAAAAGTAAAAGCCTCTGCCAATGCGATGATCAGCAAAGGTCTGATCGATCATGGCTGGACTTACATGAACATTGATGATGGCTGGGAAGCAGCAGCAAGAAATCCGGATGGCAGCATATCACCTAATAAAAAATTTCCGGCCATGAAAGCTCTTGGTGATTATCTGCACAGCAAAGGATTAAGATTTGGTATCTATTCATCTCCCGGTGAAAAAACCTGTGGTGGTTTTTTAGGTTCATATCAACATGAATTAATGGATGCAGCTGCTTATAACAGTTGGGGCATTGATTATTTAAAATACGACTGGTGCAGTTATGAAGATGTTTACAAAGCCGCAGCCGATACTTCACTGGCTGCCTATCAAAAGCCATACACCGTAATGAAAGATGCATTGCTGCAACAGCCGAGGGATATTGTTTACAGTCTGTGCCAGTATGGAATGAAAGATGTATGGGAATGGGGAGAAACGGTGAACGGTAACTGCTGGCGCACAACCGGCGATATCAATGACAGTTGGGAAAGCCTTTCAGGAATTGGATTTGCACAGGCGGATCATTATCATTTTGCAAAACCCGGAAGATGGAATGATCCTGACATGCTGATAGTAGGACAGGTTGGTTGGGGCCCAAACCTTCATCCGACAAGACTTACAGCCGATGAACAATATACGCATATCAGTCTCTGGTGTATGTTGTCTGCCCCTTTGTTGCTTGGATGCGATCTCAGCAAACTGGATGATTTTACATTGAACCTGCTTACGAATGATGAAGTGCTCGCTGTTGATCAGGATCCATTGGGAAAACAGGCGCAGCAGGTGATCAAAACAAGTTCCTACCAGGTATGGATCAAGGATCTTGAAGACGGAACAAAAGCATTGGGCATTTTCAATATGAGTGATCATTTTGACGTGATCCGTTTTCACTGGAATCAATTGGGACTTGGAGAAACACAAAACGTAAGAGACCTGTGGCGCCAGAAAGATCTTGGGAATTTTACAGGAATGTTCGCTACAAAAGTTCCACCGCATGGAGTAACTTTGATCAGGATTAAACCAATTAAAAATTAAGAATTAAGAATTTAGAATTAAAAAGTGGGCACCCTACTTAACTCATAACTCTTAATTATTTATTAAGCATATGATGACACACACAAAAAATTCTCTGCTTCCTTTAACAGTTATTTTATTTTTCAGCTGCAATAATAATAATAATAATACAGATACTACTCAATCAACAAAGCAGGTGGATACTGTTGCGACAACTGTCTACAAAAAAAATCAAAATCTTCCCGCGCTTAGTCTGGGTACAATTGATTCCGGTGGACGAAAAGATTATACGATTGCAACACCGATGGGCTGGACAAAAAAAGTAGATACCATTATTAAAGGCGGAAGATTTATCAAGCTTTTTTCGCCGTTGGAAAATGCAGCTGATCAGTTTCCGGATAATATCAATGTGATCACTGAAACATTGCTGAAACCGGGACTGGATAATTATTTTAAATCAAGCAAGACGCTTATGCTGAAAGATCTGCCGGGTGTGATATTCAAAGGAGAAGGCGATACTGTGATCAACAAAGAACCTGCAAAATGGATGACCGTTATTTTTGCGGGCAATCATTTAGTTACTTACAAAGTGTTGATCTATTTATTGATCAGGAACGGATTTGGCTACTGCATCACCTGCACTTCCACTGATCCTGGATTTGAGAAATACGAAAGAACATTTAAGGATGCTGCAGGCAGTTTTAAGATCGGTCAATAAATTTTCAGCATGACAAAACTCTCCGTCAATATAAATAAGATTGCCACGTTGCGCAATGCACGCGGTGATAATAATCCAGACCTTGTACAATTTGCAAAAGACATAGAGCGCTTTGGTGCCGATGGTATTACCGTGCATCCAAGGCCTGATGAAAGACATATCCGGTATAATGATGTGGTAGCACTCCGCAGTATACTGACCACTGAATTCAATATTGAGGGCAACCCGAAAGAACAGAAATTTATTGATCTTGTGCTCGGATCAAAACCTGCACAGGTAACGCTGGTACCGGATGCATTGGGTCAACTTACCAGCAATAAAGGATTTGATACGGTCAAAGAAGCTGCGTTTCTTAAGAACGTGATCAATACATTTAAAAGTGCGGGCATCCGTGTTTCTATTTTCGTAGATCCGGTTGTTGAAATGATTGAAGGCGCAAAAGCTACAGGCACAGACCGCATTGAATTGTATACAGAATCTTATGCAACCGGATATAACAGCAGCAAAGAAAAAGCGATCGCTTCCTATGTAACTGCTGCAGAAAAAGCCAATGCACTTGGTCTGGGTATTAATGCGGGCCACGATCTTGATCTCCAGAATCTAAAATACTTCGCACAGAATATTCCTGGTCTCCTTGAAGTTTCGATCGGGCATGCACTGATTTGTGATGCGTTGATCTTCGGAATGGAGAATGCTGTGCAGTTGTATAAAAGGCAATTGCTTTAAAAGAGAAAGATTAAGGTTTCATCACCATGATGTAAAACTGAACATGATGAGCCTTCCCACGAACATGATGGAAGAAAAAAGCGGTAAGCCAAATTGTATTGGCTGATAAAGTTGGCAAAGTTGATAATGTTGATATTGTTGATAAATCAATGAAGCAAATTAAAGAGGAATACTTTCGTATTCCTCTTTAAACTTATTAATGTTGAACAACAATGTATCAATTAAACAATAGAGCAATTATTTCGACCCAACGGCCACCAGTTCTTCCGGCACTACAGGAGTTTCATTTACTCTTCCTGCTCCGATATATTTTCTGCTGTAATAATCTTCATCCAGGCTACTGATGGTAACGCCACCATGCGAACTGCTATGTGTGAAATAGCCGTTGCCTAAATAAACACCTACATGACTTACGCCACCGCGGGTATTAAAAAACACGAGATCTCCTTCAAGCAATTCTTCTTTTGAAACCCGTTGCGTAACTGCAAACTGTTCTCTTGCTGTACGGGGTAATTTCATTCCGTAAACAGATTGAAGAAGATAACCTGTATAAGCGCTGCAGTCAACACCTTGTTTGGTTGTGCCGCCATAACGGTAATGCGTTCCCCACCATTCTTCAATAAAATCATATAATACAAAATTGGAAATGCTTTCCACTTCTGTGTTCATCAGCTGCGCATATTTAAACTGTAATGAAGAGCAGTCTTCAATAGCAGTGGCAAATGATTTACCTGCAACTGTTTTACCAACAGCTGTCAATGGTTTGGCAGTCTTAAAAAGTAATTTTACCGGTTGTACCACGTCAGTGGCAACCTGCTTCACCTCAATGCCCTCAATAAATCTGGGCTGGTTGGCGGTTCCAAACTTCTCGATATTTACGGAGGTCTGGGCTTTTACAGATATGGATGTTCCTGAAAGTATGCCAACGGCAACAGAAACAAAAAGTAAGTTTCTCATACGTAAACTTTTGGGGTTTAAGCGTATGCACGACTTAATCTTGTGTTCTTTGGTCGTCTCTGTTTCTTTACTGTCAACTGTTTATCTTATCCTTACTTTGAACCTTGTCCTACAAACAATAATTAAAAATAGATTTCATCTAATGCTGCGCAAAGGTAAGCTCCCATTTTTACAAATGCAAGCGTTTGCACTAAAAATTACGTTGTATAACGTTTTTTTCTGAATAAATATTGTTTAAGTACAGAGGATGAACGACTTAGTTAGTTTTATCGGGACCGATACTTACTTCTGTGACCTGAGTATCTGTATTATTAAAATGGAAATAAAGATAAATGCCCTTGTAACTGAAGCGGAATGTATGCGGGATGTAATGAGGTGCTTCTGTATAATCTTTAAGCTGACTGCTGATATCGGCCTTACTGAGTTTGGAACTTACTTCCATATTTTCCACTTTAAAAGAACCGGTAAAAACATGACTGGGCGTAACATCATTGTCCTTTTTCAATTGAAAATAAATATGTGCTTCCGATATAGTGCCCGATGGCGTTGTGTCATTCCGTTCTTCCAGAAGGACGATCCCGAGACTATCATAAATATGGCGCACATTCAGTCCACCTTTATGCCTGCCTGCTGAGTGAAACAGCTCCTTTAAAGGATCGAACGGCCATTGATCGCTGACGGTTATGTTATTGATAGAGAAATTACCTTCTTTTACAATGACCATCGGTTTGGCAGAAGCATACTGCGCAGATACGGCTGTCACATTACAAAAGAAAATGATGATGGAAAGCATTTGTTTCATACTGGTTGGTTTAGAGAACAAATGTAATTTCAGCAAAACATTTTTATATACCCTCCAACCCGTATTTGTGGAAAAAACAATAACAGCTTGGTTTTGTTATAAACGATATTTGCAGATTGGTTCATGGCTGATGGATAATAGTTCATGGCAAGACAGCAGAAAGCCAGATAGCATAAAATGAGAAATCGGATTTAAGAAACTCAACACACAACACAATCAATGAAGTTCTCTCACCTGCACGTACATACACAGTTTTCCTTACTCGACGGCGCAGCTTCGATAAAAAATCTTTATAAGAAAGCCATTGATGATAATATGCCTGCACTCGCCATCAGCGATCACGGCAATATGTTTGGTGTGTTTGAATTTGTAAAGGAAGCTTACAATCATAAAAATGCTGACGGCTCTTTAAAAGTAAAACCGGTGGTAGGTTGTGAATTTTATATCACGACCGACAGAACCCGTAAGACTTTCAGCAAGGAAGAAAAAGATCCGCGGCATCACCAGATACTGCTTGCAAAAAATGACCAGGGCTACAAGAATCTCGTTAAGCTTACATCGCTTGGTTATATAGAAGGAATGTACAGCAAGTATCCGCGCATTGATAAAGAACTCATTCATAAATATCATGAAGGTTTAATTGCCACGACCTGTTGTTTAGGAGCGTTGGTGCCGCAAACGATTTTAAAAAAAGGAGAAGCCGAAGGTGAGAATGAATTCAAATGGTGGCTGAATATTTTCCAGGATGATTATTATGTAGAACTGCAACGGCATGGTATTCCTGAACAGGAAAAAGTAAATGAGGTTTTATTAAAATTTGCAAAGAAGTACAATGTAAAAGTAATTGCGAGTAATGATTCGCATTATGTGGACCAGGCTGATTTCAATGCGCATGATATTCTCCTCTGCATCAATACCGGTGAAAAGCAGTCCACTCCTGCCCTGCGTGAATTCTCCGATGATGATATACTCGTGAAAAATAAACGCTTTGGTTTTTTCAATGATCAGTTCTACCTGAAGAACACCAAAGAAATGATCGAAGTATTTAAAGATATTCCGCAGGCCATTGATAATACCAATGAGATCGTTGACAAGATCGATCTGCTGGATCTGAAACGCGATATCCTGTTACCGAATTTTGTTGTGCCTACTGCATTTAAAACGCAGGATGATTATCTAGAACATATTACCTGGTCGGGTGCGAAAGACCGTTATATCATCATGCCGCCGGAGACCGAAGAACGCATCCGTTTTGAATTGGGTGTAATCAAACAAATGGGATTCGCCGGTTATTTTTTAATTGTTAGTGATTTTATTAAAGCCGGCCGGGAGATGGGCGTGTTTGTTGGCCCTGGCCGTGGTTCTGCGGCAGGAAGTGTGGTGGCTTACTGTATCGGTATTACCAATATTGATCCCATTAAATATAATTTACTGTTTGAAAGATTTCTGAATCCCGATCGTAAATCAATGCCGGATATTGATACGGATTTTGATGATGACGGTCGCCAGAAAGTGATCAATTATGTGGTTGAAAAATATGGTAAGAACCAGGTAGCACAGATCATTACTTATGGTACGATGGCTGCCAAATCAAGTATTGCCGATGTTGCCCGCGTGATGGATCTTCCATTGACAGAAAGCCGTGCATTGACCAAACTTGTTCCTGATCGTCCGGGTACAAATCTGAAAAGAGTATTACACGCGCCTTTGTACGCAAGAGATGGCGAAAAATCACTTGAAGAAAAAGAAGGATTGCAGGGTGAGGATATGGAAAATGCAAAACGTCTCCGTGAAATTTATGCAGGCGATGATATACAAAGTAAAGTATTGCATGAAGCAGAAATTCTGGAAGGCTCGGTACGTAATACCGGTATTCACGCAGCTGGAATTATTATCGCGCCCTGTGATCTCACTGACCTGATTCCTGTTGCCACTTCCAAAGAATCTGATCTCTGGCTTACACAGATCGAGGGCAGTACGATTGAAGAAGCCGGCGTTATCAAGATGGATTTTCTTGGCCTTAAAACATTAAGTATTTTAAAGACGGCTTTAAAACTCATCAAAGAAAATCATGACATCGTTATTGATATCGATACCATTCCTTTGGATGATGAAACAACTTATAAATTGTATCAACGCGGCGATACCAATGGAACTTTTCAGTTTGAAAGTCCGGGTATGCAGAAATATCTCCGCGAACTGAAGCCCGATAAATTTGATGATCTTATTGCGATGAATGCCTTGTACCGTCCGGGCCCGATGGCATATATTCCTGATTACATCGATCGCAAACACGGCAAACAAAAAGTGGAATTCGATCTTCCGGATATGGAAGAACATTTACAGGAAACCTATGGTATTACTGTTTACCAGGAACAGGTAATGTTGCTGTCGCAGAAACTTGCAGGATTCAGCAAAGGTGATGCAGATGTATTGCGCAAGGCGATGGGTAAAAAACAAATTGCAATCCTCAGCAAGATGAAAGCAAAGTTTGTGGACGGTGCTACCGCCAAGGGACACCCTGCAGATGTGCTGGATAAAATATGGACGGACTGGGAAGCTTTTGCACAATATGCATTCAACAAATCACACAGTACCTGTTACGCTTTTGTGGCGTATCAAACGGCTTATTTAAAAGCACGTTATCCAAGTGAATACATGGCGGCGGTGCTGAATCATGCGGGAAGTATCGACAAGATTACTTTCTTCATGGAAGAATGCAAGAGCATGGGATTAAAAGTGCTGGGGCCGGATATCAATGAATCGCAATATGGATTTGCAGTAAATAAAAAAGGCGAGATCCGTTTTGGTTTCAGCGGACTGAAAGGTGTAGGCGAAGCTGCAATTGACAGCATCATTGAAGAACGAACCAAACGTGGGGCGTTTACATCCATTTACGACCTGGTAAAAAGAGTAACACAAAAAGGTGCGGGTAAAAAATCATTGGAGAGTTTGATCTATTCCGGTGCATTTGATTGTTTTAAAGATATCCATCGTGCACAATATTTTTATGCAGCTCCGGGCGATGTGGTGGGACTGGAAAAAATATTAAAGTTCGGCAGTGTTTACCAGGCACAATCGGCAAATGCAACCAATACATTATTCGGTGACATGCAGATGCCGGAAATAGTTCCACCCAAACTGATGATCTGCGATCCATGGCCGTTGATAGAATTGCTCGATCATGAAAAGGAAGTAACGGGCATGTATATGAGTGGACATCCGCTCGATAATTTTAAGTTCGAAATGCGGCATTATAATATTACGCCGCTGGCTGATTACAACAGCTTCAAGGATTTTGTAACCAGCTCTCCCAATCCACAGAAATCATTCCGCGTAGCGGGATTGGTAGTAGATGCACAGCACCGCTTAACCAAGACAGGCAAGAACTTCGGCGTACTGAAGATAGAAGATTTCAGTGGCCAGAGTGAGTTCATGTTGTGGAGCGAAGACTATGTGAAATACAATAATTACCTGGAGAAAGGCATGATTGTGTTGGTGGAAGGCGGATTCAAACAATGGTTCAATAAACAGGAATATAGTTTTAATATCAGCAAAATTCATTTACTGGACACAGTAAAAATGGCACTTACCAAACAGGTAGTGATAGACGTGCAGCCGCAGTTCGTTAATAAAGATTTTGTCAACTTTATTGATACCAATATCAAATCAAATCCGGGCAAGACTTCTATCCGGTTCTGCATTACCGATACCCGCAGCAATTATAAAGTGGGCATGTACAGCCTGGAAAAAGGATTTACAATGAATGATGACATGGCAGTGTTCCTGCTAAATAATCCGGATGTGGAAGTGAGTGTGGTGACAGTGTAGCTCCCATCACCCTAGACGAAACTCCTTATTCAATATTCCTTGTTCCTTGTTCAATATTCCTTGTTCAATATTCCTCTTCCCTTTTCATCCGGAAAAAAGCAACAATGGATCATACCAAAAACTTTCAGGGAAATTTTAAAAAAATAAAAGCTGAGTGGTTGAATGATTGATTTGGCCCGGTGAAGCATTTTAATAATTATGCTGTTCAGTTTTATTATTATTTTTCATTCCTTATTTTTATTTTGTATTATTCCGGCTAAAACCAGTATTATGAAACAAGTCTTTCTGATTCCCTGCTTTATCTTTTTTGTATCGATCAGTCTTGCCCAGAATGTAGGGATCGGCACTATTACGCCGTCGCCTGCAGCGGCGCTTGATATCAGTTCTACTGCAAAAGGATTGCTGCCGCCACGTATGACCGCTTCCCAACGCAACGCAATTGCTGCTCCACCACAGGGATTGATGATCTATTGTACTAATTGCGGCATATCCGGTGAGATGCAGGTATATAATGGATCAGCCTGGACAAACATGATTGGCGGCACTTCAACTCCGGGAATAGGTGACAGCCTGGCCGGAGGAAAGGTTGCCTATATATTCCAGGCTGGCGATCCGGGTTATGTAGCAGGACAAATGCATGGCATTATCATAGCAAGTGTTGAGATGTCCGGAGCATGGGGGAACACACCAGTAACCGGCGCTATGGCTACAGCAATTGGCACCGGTAATGATAATACCAATACCATTGTTGCAGCACAGGGTGCAGGAGTTTATGCTGCCAGGCTCTGTTATGATCTTGTGTCGAATGGTTACAGCGATTGGTTCCTCCCAAGTAAAGATGAGCTTAATAAAATATACCTCAACAGGATAGAGATCGGTGGCGCATGCGGAATCAGTGGTGGGCTCTGTGCAACCAACTACTGGACCTCAAGTCAGTATGATGTCAGCAATGTATGGATTGAGAACATGGGTGTCGGTACCCAGCAGGTTACCGGCAAGGCAGGCAATTTTACAGTACGTCCGATACGATATTTCTAATCAGGTTTGATATCTGCCCGCGTTATAAAATTGGGATGGATGAACAGGTGAGTCTGCAGAGAATGCATTCTGGGTAATCCAGTTGCACAATCTTATATTAATGCTATAAGTTTAATTAAAGGATATCCTTTGGAGAATTAATCAAAGAATTACCCTGGTTGGTTCAGAACAAGGTTGTTAACGGCCCAACAAAGAAACAATATTAATTCCTTTTTTGCAAAATGAGAATGTCATCAGTAGTGCTGATGTTTTCAGTCTTCTTCAGCTATGGTTCTATCTTTGCTGTGTATTTTTAAAAATAAAACTGTATGAACAAAAAATTACTCCTCCTGCTCATGTTTGTTTCCGGCATTTTATATTCTTCGGCACAGGATGCAACCATTAAAGGCCTGCAGAAAGATGCCGCCAGAACTGTTAAGAGTATTGATTCGAATGGATGGAAAAACAGCGGTACTTTTATATTGAATGTCAACCAGGGAAGTCTGAGTAACTGGGCAGCAGGTGGTGAGCAGAACACACTTGGCATCAACAGCATTCTCAATTATGCCATCAATTACCGGATGAATAAAAATACCTGGGATAATTATTTCGATCTGGCACTCGGCTTTCAAAATGCAACAAGCTTTAACCGTTTCCGTAAGACAGACGACCGCATTGACATCACCAGTAAATACGGCCACCAGGTTTCGAAGAAATGGTATGCCGCTGCGCTGGTAAATTTCAACAGCCAGGCATTGAAAGGTTATGATTACGACAGCAACCGGAAGATTTCTAATTTTCTGGCCCCAGGTAAATTATTATTCGCTATCGGCATGGATTACAGACCTGCTAAAAATTTCTCCCTTTTTATTTCACCCATTACTACCCGCTGGATCTTTAAACAGGATCCTGATTTTTACGCATTGGATAAATTTGGTGTGCCTGCATTTAAGAAAATTTATAATGAAGTAGGCGCTTACGTGAGTGCGAAATATGATCAGCCACTTTCAAAATGGGCCGTGTACAGCGGAAGGCTTGACCTGTTCAGCAATTATAAAAGAAATCCACAGAACGTAGATATTTATTTTACCAATCTGCTTACGATGAATTTCAACAAATGGCTGGGAACAACGATCAGTGTAGATATGATTTATGACGATGACGTTATTCAGAAAACACAGCTGAAAGAAATTCTCGGAGTAGGTTTGTCAGCAAAGTTGTAATTATTTAATTGATAATGGATAATGAAAACGTCTTCGCTTTGTTACTTTCGTTTTATCATTATAACTTATTTGCTTTACTCATATTGATAACACTTGCTGCGCCTAAAAAATTATCAATTATCAACTATCCATTATCAACTATCCATTATCAATTAATCTGCGGTTATTGAATCGTTAATTAACTATATGCTTCCTGCTCAGGAATATTTAGTATCTAATTTTATTTGACACGAAATATTTATTGCATGAACATATTTAATAAGATTACTGCCGTAATGCTGACTTTAATTTCCATTACCGGCTGTTCACATAAAACATATCCTGAAGACATGTACCAATCAGCTGCCGTTAAAGCAGATGGTGATCTGAGTGAATGGAACAGGCCGCTGAGATTCGGCAGCAGCAGCGGGTTGGCGCAATATAATGTTACCAACGACCGGGACAATCTCTACATCAGTCTGGAAACGCATGATGAAGCCACCGCACTTAAGATACTGCGTTCGGGCATCAATATTTATCTTGATCCCGCAGCAGGCAAAAGCAAAAAGAAAGTGCTTGAATTTCCCCTTCCCAATTCTTCTTTTCACCAGGCATCAAAAAGTACGGGCGCTGATGTGGTGAGGAATTCCAGGGGAGATATGCTGCACGGACTACTGGTACAAGCCATCACTTTTAATACGGTTGGTTTTTCAGGGATGGAAAATAAAATGTATGATGTCAGTGACAGAAGTAAAATAGCGGTAGCCGTTTCGGCGGGCAGTGATAGAAGTCTTGGTTACGAAGCAGTGATCCCTTTGAAATATATTTTTGGGAGTGATGCAGACAAAATGAGCGGACATAATTTAAGTGTAGGCATTGTGATCAACGCGATTAAAAATGAGGGAGAACATACAACGAATTCCGGTTCATCCAACAGGCCATCTATGGGCACAGGCGGCAGACGCGGAGGCGGTGGTGGTGGTGGAAGAATGGGTGGTGGCGGCGGTGGAGGTGGCGGAAATTACCGCAGGAATTCAGGAACAGCTGAAAATAATAATTCCAATACAATTGCTACAGACAGAACTGCTTTATATAAAGCCGATACAAACTGGTACACATTTAAATTATCGCAGCATTAAATGGAACTAAGATTTTTAAGATCGGATCGGTTAATAATGAATTCTGTTTTTTCAATCAAAAAAATCCTGATTTTTTATTCCGTGGTAAAATGATTACAAAATAATTTGTTTTGATATCAGAAAGCCACTCAAATCAGGAGCTTTAATAGTGAACGCCTGAATTTTATTTGTGTGAATTTAGTGATCGTTATAAATGAGGTAATAATTCATACAATAAAACTTGTCTGCTTATGATAACTTTGTAAATTGCAGCCTCATTTTACGTTCTTATCATTATTGCCCGATAGTATAACGGTAGTACAGCAGATTCTGATTCTGCTTGTCTTGGTTCGAATCCAGGTCGGGTAACATTTACAGCACTTATAACTTATTACTTCTTTGCTCCTTCCAGCACTGGCCTTGGGTCAAAAATTACCCGGAGTGAATCTATTTTTCCATCTTCCAGGTGATACCAGCCGCAGGTGAAAATAGTGGTGCCCGACATATTAATATCGTAAAGCAGGCACACATCATCATTGTGCTGGAATACTTTTTTGATATCATATTTAAACTTCATTTTTTTCATATCGTTGAAATAATCTTCTGCTCCATTTCTCGATCCAAGTACGCCGTGAAAAGTCATTGTATCCAACACACATTTACGCGCCGCGGTAAAATCTTCCTGGTTTATTGCATTGATAAAAGAAAGCACAACATCACTTGCTTCCTGCTCTGAAGATATTCCCGAATTCTTTTTTGCCATGATTTTTTATTTTTTGAATCAGATGCCCGGAAATTATTGTGCCAAAAGAAACGTTGTCTGCAGACCATTGTTAATGGTCCATGGTTTATTAAGAAATAATAAACATGATGAGCCTTCCCACAAAAGATGAAAGAAGCAAAAAACATTTAAGCCAAATTATTTTGAATATTAGGGCCGCAGCAAATATTTTAAAACTGATCACGAACCGAAGGAATTATCAAATCAGCAAATCATTAAATTCGATTATGCAATTCCAATCGAACTATCCAGGTAAATATCCTGTATGGTATTTAATAATTTTATTCCGTCAGCCATGGGTTTCTGAAAAGCTTTTCTTCCGGATATCAGTCCTGTTCCACCGGCGCGTTTATTAATGATGGCTGTAATGGCGGCTTCTTTCAGGTCAGCAGCACCGGCAGAGGCACCACCTGAATTAATGAGCCCGATCCTTCCCATATAACCATTCATTACCTGGTAGCGGCAAAGGTCGATCGGGTGATCTGTTGTCAGTTGTGTGTACATGCGTTCATCCAGTTTACCATAACTGCTGTTACCCGTATTCAAAGCTTTGAATCCGCCATTGTTTTCCGGTAATTTCTGTTTGATAATATCAGCCTGTATAGTTACACCAAGATAATTGGCCTGCCCGGTGAGATCAGCCGAAACATGATAATCAGTGCCGTCTTTTTTAAAAGAATTATTCCGCAGGTAACACCAGAGTACGGTTGCCATGCCGAGTTGATGTGCTTCTTCAAAAGCAGCTGCCACTTCAACGATCTGGCGGTCGGATTCGGGTGATCCGAAATAAATGGTAGCACCAACGGCGGCGGCCCCAAGATTCCATGCACTTTTTACAGAACCGAACATTACCTGGTCGAATTTATTGGGGAACGTGAGCAGTTCATTGTGATTGATCTTGGCAATGAAAGGAATTTTATGGGCATATTTTCTTGCCATGATACCAAGTCCGCCAAACGTGGTGGCTACTGCATTACAACCCCCTTCAAGTGCCAGCTTAATAATATTTTCAGGGTCAAAATAAATGGGATTGGGTGCAAAAGAAGCACCGGCACTGTGTTCTACGCCCTGGTCAATCGGCAATATGGATAAATAACCGCTGCCTGAAAGTCTCCCGGAATGAAAGATCCGTGAAAGATTATTGAGCGTAGGAATATTCCTGTTGGATAAGGAATATACTTTATCAATAAAATCGGGTGAAGGGGTGATGAGTTTATCTTTTGTTACTGCAGTGCAGGTATGTGTAAGCAGGTTTTCATTCTCTTTCCCGATTAATGACAGTAACTGTTCGTTATTCATATTTATTTTTTACCCTAAATTAATTCTTTTATGAGAAAGCAACAGCCTGCTATTTTTATCCGAACAAAACAGATTGCGTGTTGTTAAGTCAATCTGGCTTTGGGAATGACAAATAAGTTCGGCACAATCTGTGGATATGTCATAACTGCATATTAAAAAGAATGGACTTAATTTTGTCATCCTCTTTCATTATTAAACACTAATCAAGATAATTATGGCACACGAATTTTCAGATGCAACTTTTAAAAAAGAAGTTTTAGAAAGCGATAAATTAACCGTAGTGGATTTCTGGGCAGAATGGTGCGGTCCCTGCCGTGCGATCGGTCCTGTAATTGAAGAACTGAGCAAAGAATACCAGGGCAAAGTAAATGTGGGCAAGATCAATGTGGATCATAATCCTGAGGTAAGCATGAATTACGGTATCACCAGTATTCCTGCAATATTATTCATCAAGAATGGCCAGGTAGTAGATAAACTGGTGGGTGCTCAGCCAAAGGCAAATTTTATTAAAAAGATCGATCAGCATAAGTAAGCTTCAGCTTACAGCATAAAAAATCTCCTGCAATTGCGGGAGATTTTTTTTTATTATAAGCATAATAAAAGAATTAGTTTACTCTACAGGTAACACGGGCATTGGGTGTTCTGTTTTAATATTATCCGGATTGTGTTTGTGTTTAAAAAAGATCATGAACAGTATTGCAATTACCAAAGAGTAAGCCGCAAAGCTAAGCCATGTATTATGCCAATCGGTAACCGCTGATGCCCCTGTACCGGAAACGAAATAGCGGTTGATCACATAGCTGCTAACCTTACTGCCGAGATAGGCGCCAATACCATTTGTCATCATCATAAATAATCCCTGCGCACTGGACCTTATTTCCGGATCTGTGGTTGTTTCTACAAACAACGAACCGGAGATATTGAAAAAATCGAATGCCATTCCATAAACGATACAGGAAAGGATGATAAGTGATGTGCCTGCCATAGAGGTTGACCCATATGCAAACAACCCAAAGCGTAAAACCCAGGCCAGCATTGAGAATAACATCACCTTCTTGATACCGAATTTTTTGAGAAAGAATGGAATGGCAAGAATAAAAAGTGTTTCAGACATCTGAGAGATGGACAAAATGATAGTAGATTTTTCTGCGACGAAAGACTTGGGATCGAACCCACTGAGAAATGAATCGCCATACATGTTAGTTAACTGCAGTGCTGCTCCCAAAAACATCGCAAATAAAAAGAAAAGCGCCATTTTATAGCTGGCGAATAATTTGAAAGCCTTTAATCCCAATTGTTCCATTAAGGAAGCATTTTTACTAATGCTTCGTTGAGGCGGGCATTTTGGTAATGTGAATGAATATATTCCTAACAAGATTGCAAATACCCCAGCTATCAAAAATTGATTGGCATTGGCTTTACTACCCGAAAGATTGGTGGCCCACATGGCTGCAATAAATCCTATTGTTCCAAATACGCGGATTGGAGGAAATACTTTTACCACATCGTAATTATTGTTTTTAAGAATTGTATAGGCAATTGAGTTAGACAATGAGATAGTAGGCATGTAGCAGATCATTGCTGCAAAAATCACGTAGTAAAATGTATCAGGATCAGATACAGAAGGTATATAGAACAAGACGATGCCATATAAAATATGCAGCGCACCATAAAGCCGTTCGGCATTTATCCATTTATCAGCAATGATGCCGGTAAGTGCAGGCATAAACAGCGATGACAGCGCAAGCGTGGAGAAGATTGCCCCAAACTGTGGAAAAGACCAGCCCTTGGCGTTAATACAGTATGTACCAATAGTTATTAACCACGCTCCCCATACAAAAAATTGCAGAAAACTCATTACGGTCAGACGGAACTTGATATTCATATGCCGGTATTTTATTTTTAATTTTATTGTAAGGCAGACCGGGCGTAGTTCAGCCGGCATTCAGTATTCAATCGTGCAATGGCAATTAACTGATTCAGGTTGGAAGATATACAATAATTGCTTAACCAAAAAGGAGGAGTATGGTTTATGATAAATGACAAAACAAACCAGTTCATTCAATTAACAGCGGGGGGATAAATAATTCATGAAATTTTGCGGTATTTTAGTTTTTTTCGGGGTTTTGTGCATAAATTAGCGGGTCGCTGTTTATAGTATATAGGTTATGTCTGCAACGGGCTGCAGATCCTTGGTAAACCTGACGCATTATTTTTTGCTTTTTATGATTGTCAATCACCTGTCAATTAATAATAAAGAACCGGCAACTTTTTTAAATTTAAGATCGTTTCTGAAAAAGTAATGCAGTAATCGGAGCCGGTTTCTGTAGTTAACTTATACGGTTTGCAACCGAAAGTTCAGTCATACCTTATGTAAAAATTATTCTTATCTTTGGCTCTAATAATTTCATCGACTACCAAAACTCTGTCTTTTATGGATCTTTTTTGTTTAACTAAAAATATAACTGCCTTGAAAAAGTTTACATTCAAAGCCGCAGCAATCTTTTTAATGGTTGCTGCTTTTACTATTAATCTGAGTGCCCAGGTAAAACCGGGTGCCACAAATGCCAAAGCAATCCGTTGTGCTACAATGGAAGCTTTAAACCAGATGATCAAAGATGACCCTACGCTGCCTGCAAAATGGAAAGCGGACGGTGACAGGATTTATCAGGAAAGCCTTAGGAACCTGGCAAACAGGGGTGCCGGTACAAATGGTACCAACAGCCCTACCGGTACCAATACAATTACTTATGTGCCGATTGTATTTCACCTGATCCTTACTGCTGCACAACAGGCTGTTGTAACAGACGAACTGATGCAGCGCCAGGTAGATGTACTGAACCGCGATTTCGGTGGATTAAATCCGGATAGTATTAAAATACCTGCTGCGTTCAAGGCGCTATTCGGTCACTCCGACATTCGTTTCATTCTTGCCAAAAGAACACCAACAGGAACTGCTACCGGTGGTGTGGAAAGATTGGTAAGTGCCCAGACTTTTACACAGGCTACTTACAACACCATCATGAAGCATACATCTGCCGGCGGTCTTGACCAATGGGATGGTAATAAATATTTCAATGTATGGTTAGGCACATTTACGGATGGCCTTCTTGGTATTGCTACCTTCCCTAACACAGGTAACGCCAACGAACAGGGTGTTTGTATTCACTGGGGTTCAATCGATCTTCCATGCGGAAGTCCTTTTGCCGGTGCATATGATGGCGGCCGCACATTGGTACATGAAACAGGTCACTATTTCTATTTATTTCATATCTGGGGTGATGATGGTACAGCATGTACCGGAAGTGACTTCGGTACACCTTACGGAACATTACCTGCAAACTGTACGGATGATACTCCAAACCAGGCAGGTCCTACAGCCGGTTGCCTGAGCGGCGTTCATACAGATGCATGTTCACCAACAGCTCCTGGTTTTATGTATCAGAATTACATGGATTATACAGATGATCCATGCTATGGTATGTTTACCATTGCACAGGATTGCCGTGCACAGGGTTGTATTGACCTGTATCGTGCTTCTTTAAAAACTTCTGACGGAGCAACACCTGTTGCTGCTGTTGCAAATGATGCAAGGGTATCAGAAGTTATTAATCCCGCCAGCCGCGGTTTTGCATGCGGTACCAACACTAACTTCTGCAGTGGATTTACTCCACAGGTTTTAGTGATGAATGCGGGTGATGCTGCTATCACTTCACTTACTATCGATACCAAAGTAGATGGTGCTATTGTAAATACTCAGGGATTAACAGGCGGTCCGTTAGTACCAGGCGAATCAAGATATATTACACTTGCATTGGTAAATCCTGCCGCTGGCGTTCATACTCTAACGGTAAAGACCAGCCTGCCAAATGGCGCGGCTGATACCAAACCAGCGAATGACAGTGCTAACGCCAAGTTTACTCAGACTGGTGTTGCAGGCATACTGCCTCCGATCACAGAAGGTTTTGAGGCTGCGACTTTCCCTTCAGCTGGTTACAGTGTTCAGACAACTGATGCAACAACATGGCAAAGGACTACTGTAGCTGCTAAAACAGGTGTGGCTTCCATGCTGCTTCCTGCATATACTTATGCTGCTACCGGACAGGTAGATGTTTTTGTATCTCCTAAACTAAATACAGTTGGTGCTGATGTGATCAATGTTGATTTTGATCTGGCTTACGCTCCATATTCAGCAACATTGTTTGAAAGACTTGAAGTAGTATATTCACTTGATTGTGGGTCTACCTGGATCAATGCAGGTTATGACAAATCAAATTTAGTACTCGCTACTGCTCCTGCAACTACTGCTTCGTTTGTACCCACTGCTGCGCAATGGAGACATGAAAATGTTCAGTTGCTGGTTGGTTGCGGAGTGCCGATCACTTCAGTAAATATCGGTTTAAGAAGTACCAACGGTTACGGTAACCAGTTATATGTAGACAATTTTGTAGTAACTGCAACAGCAGGCGCTGCAAATAATCTTGCAGGAAATACACTCACAGGAATACCTGCAATTGTTTGTCCTTCATCAGGTCTTAATGGTGTGATCACTCCTACATTCAGTTTCAGGAATCTTGGATCAACCACAGTTACCAGCGCTACTTTGAATATGAAAATAGATGGTGTAAACCAGACACCAATCAGCTGGACAGGTTCTGTAGCAAAATGTGCTACCACTTCATATACATTTGCTCCGATCACTGTTCCCGGTGGTGGTGGTAATCACACGGTGAAGATCTATACAACCAATCCGAACGGATCACCTGATCTTATTCCTTCGAATGATACATTATCACAAACTTTCTATGTAGTGGAAGCATTGCCGATACCATCTACACAGGGCTTTGAAGCAGCTACCTTCCCACCAACGGGTGGATGGAAAGTAAGCAACCCTGATGCAGGTATTACATGGGCCCGTACAACAGCTGCGGCCAAAACGGGTGTCGCTTCGGCTTACATGGATTTCTTTGCTTATGGAACCGCTGGCCAGATTGATATTCTTTCAACACCAATTGTACCGCTTGCTGCTTATGATACAGTAAATCTGAGCTTTGATTATGCATATGCTCCTTACAGTGCCACGCTGACGGATACACTGGAAGTAATACAATCAACTGATTGCGGAACTACCTGGACATCTGCCGGATGGAAATTCGGTGGCGTTCAATTGGCTACTAATGGAGGAGCCGGTGTAACAGCAGCGTTCGTACCTACCGCAGCACAATGGAAAAACGTAGTCCTTAAATTCCCTTCATGCAACTTCGGGGCACCGAACCTGATGTTTGGCCTGAAAGCCATTAACGGATACGGTAATGAACTTTACATAGATAATTTCGCTGTAACTGCAGCTAATTCTTATGCAAGAAACGCTGGTGTTGTAAACATCATCGACCCTGCATCTGCATTGTGTACTACCAACTTTACTCCTAAGGTTACTATTTCCAACCTGGGCGCAACACCGCTTACAGCAGCGACCATCAGTTATTCAATAGACGGAGGAACAGCAGTTCCATTCAGCTATGTAAATGCTACAGGTCTTGCAAGATGTTCAACTGCGGTAGTTACTTTGCCGGCTGCTACAGTTGCTGCGGGTAATCATATCATCACTGTATATACCAGTAATCCAAATGGGGGAACTGATCTTTACACAGCGAATGACACTGCCAGCAAAGCTTTCAGCATTTCACCAACTGTACCTACTCCGGTGGTGGAAGGATTTGAAGGAGCATTGTTCCCGCCAACAGGTTTCAGTGTACAGAATCCTGATGGATTACTTACCTGGGAAAGAAGTGCAGTTGCTGCAAGATCAGGTGTGGCTTCAATGGTTATAAGAAACTATAACTACCCCGTAGCCAACACAACTGATAAGTTCTATTCTCCGGTGATCATTAACAATGCATCGATAGATTCACAGTTTGTATCATTTGATTATGCTTACATTCAGGGTGCTCAGTATCCTGGGTCAACAGTGAAACCACTTGATACACTTGAAATACAGGTAACACAGGATTGCGGTGTAACATTTAAAACAATCTGGAAGAACTGGGGCGCTGATCTGCAGACAGTAAGCGAACCAAACTATTCTACCGGCGCAGCTTACAAACCTACCAGTGCAGGTGAATGGAGAAATGTAAAACTTTACCTCAATCCTTATGTAGGTAACACCAACTATCAGATTTACTGGGTTGCAAAAAGCAATAAGCAAAACAACCTGTACATCGACAACGTCAATATCAGCAGCAAAACATTGCCGCAGAAATTGAAGAATCAGGGTTACGACATTTACCCTAATCCATTCAGCGGATCATTCAGAATCCATCATTGGGTTGCTCCTGTTGATCTACAGTCTGCACAGGTTTATACAGCTGCAGGACAAATGGTTTGGGAAAAAGATTTCAATGGTGATGCCAATACCGAGATCAACGTGAACATGAGCAAAATGGCTGCAGGCACGTATATCCTAAGAATGGTTTATACCAACAAGGTTATTATTGAGAAGATCGTAAAAAGTAACTAGTACTAAAACGGATCTTGATTTATACAGCGGCTGTCTTACGACAGCCGCTTTTTTTATGCACGGAAAGAAGTTGACAGGAAGACAAAATACATCGCTATGTTGACTATGCATTTTTGGCTTAGGTATTTTTTCTTTTATTCATATCTGTTATAATGGCTAATCATGCATAGGCATTCATCATATTTGGCTCATTTATATAGTATACGCTCTGTTTAAAATTATTATCTCCATTGAAGTCTGAACTTGGTTAACCATTATTCTCAATATCAATTGAAGGATAAAACTCATAAGCCAAATGGTATTCCGTATTTGTATTTTCATTACCAAATACCAAATCAGCAAATCAGTATTAAGCCGTAATTTTGTACAAAGTTTCTTTCTACATGACCACATCAACAGACCTCCTTAAAACAAAAGACCTCGCTCCCGCCCTTGCAGCAATTGCTGAAAAAGTAAAAAATGATCAACGTATTTCTGATGAAGAATGCCTGTTGTTATTTAATGAAGGCAGTCTTTCTTTTGTAGGATCGCTGGCTAATTTTATAAGAGAAAGGAAACATGGTGACCGCACTTATTTTAACCGCAACTTTCATATTGAACCCACGAATGTTTGTGTGTTCAGTTGTAAATTCTGTTCATACAGCCGGCTTTATGCACACAAAGAAGAAGGATGGGAACTCAGCATTGACCAGATGCTGGACATTGTAAAAAGTTATGATGGCAAACCCATTACTGAAGTACATATTGTTGGTGGTGTACATCCCAAAATGAACCTCGCTTATTTTATTGAACTGATACAAAAAATAAAAGCACATCGTCCGGACCTTCACGTGAAAGCATTCACTGCAGTGGAACTGGATTATATGTTCCGCAAGGCCAAAGTAAGTATTGAAGAAGGCATGAAAATATTACATGATGCCGGCCTGCAATCATTACCGGGTGGCGGCGCTGAAATTTTTCATCCCGAGATCCGGGAAATGATCTGTGCTGATAAAGTAGACGGCGACGGATGGCTGAAGATCCATGAAACTGCCCACGGGCTTGGGATGCACAGCAATGCAACAATGCTGTATGGCCATATTGAAAAGTATGAACATCGCGTGGATCATATGCGCAGACTGCGCGATCTCCAGGATAAAACACATGGATTCAATACTTTTATTCCATTGAAATTCCGTAACGGTAATAACGATATGAGCAATGTGCCGGAAAGTTCAATCGTGGAAGACATGCGCCTTTATGCAATTGCCAGGATATACCTTGATAATTTTCCGCACCTGAAAGCGTATTGGCCAATGCTGGGAAGACAGAATGCACAACTCAGTCTTTCATTCGGTGTAAATGATATTGATGGAACCATTGATGACAGCACTAAAATTTACAGCATGGCGGGAAGCGAAGAACAAACGCCTGCAATGACAACAGCAGAACTGGTTACGCTGATCAAACAGGTAAAACGTCAACCGATTGAAAGAGATACTTTGTATAATGAGGTGAAGGATTACAGTAAACTGGATGCAAGTGAATTACTCAATAGTCTGAATTAGAACGCTGATTTTTATGATTTGGAAATTTTACGCAGATTTTTTTTATAATAATCTGACTGGTTAGTAATTCATAATGATTCAATGAGATCAATTTATGATTGATAAATTTTATTCCATTGCTGCCAGAAAGGTTTCCAAATGTTTTAAATCATAATACATCGTCATGATCCCGAAATCTGCGTTCTGTTTTACAGCGCAGGAAGTTTAATTGTGAAAGTACTTCCTTTACCCTCTTCACTTTCTATTTCCAGCGTTGCATTTATTTTTTGCAGTAATTGTTTAACCAGAAACAAACCAAGGCCTGTTCCTTTTTCACCACCGGTACCAATACTGCTGCTGTTTTGATCTGACATGATCTGTTGTATCTGCGCTTTTGTAAGGCCGGTTCCTTCATCGTTTACTGAAACGAGAATATGATCATCCTTTTTCTCTGTACTGATTTTTATTCCCTGCCCAGCATGACTGTACTTGATCGCATTGGTGAGCAGGTTACGCAATGCAATGCTGAAAATATTATAATCTCCCGGTGCAGCAATTGCATTTATTTCCTGCTGAATACTGATCTGTTTCTGCGCAGCCTGTGCCTGCACGTTATCAATCACATCCTGGATACATTCTTCGAGATTCAGCGCAATGATCGCAGGCGCAGTATTTTTTATCTGCATGTTGGCCCATGTCAGTAAATTGTCGAGCATATCACTGGTATGGATCACCGCATTCATTGTATGATTTTTAAAAAGCAATCTTTTCTCTGCCGGAATGGTGCTGTCTTCTACCAATGATAAATAAGAACGCAGCGTTACCAAGGGATTGCGCAGATCATGACTGATAATGCTGAACAGGCGGTCCTTTACCTGATTCAATGTTTCGAGTTCATTTTTCTGCTTATTGATCTGTTCATTTTTTTCCTGCAGTAAACGGTTATTGATTTTAATACGCCGGTAAAAAATAGCAAGTGCTGCCAGTAATAATATTGTTGCGAGTGCAATGATGATGAAAATATTCCTGGCGCTCCGTTGCTGTACAACCTCCGCATCTTTTTTTACAATCTCAGTATTCTTTTTTTCCAGTTGATATTCTGATTCCAGTTCAGTCAGTTGATTTTTGCTGTCTGCATTAAACAGGCTGTCCTTCATTCCAAAATATTTTTTGAGATAGCCGGCCTGCATTTCAAAATTTTTCATATCACCGAACATGTCAGACATGTTACGGTAATTTTCCATTACGATCGATGTGCTCCCCGACTTCATTGCCAGCTCTACACTTTTATCAAAAGCTTCTTTTGCTTTTGCATAATTGCCGGCCTGGACCTGTGTTGCACCGATATTATTATAGGCAGAAGCAAGATCGTCAACAGGTGCATCCATTTTTTTCAACATGATGAGCACACTGTCAAAATAGGTCAGCGCTTCTGCTGTTTTTCCCTGGTGCTTATAAGTAAGACCGATATTGGACAATGCATACACGATTGTATAATCTTCTTTGATCAGCAATCCTATCTGGTAAGATCTTTTCAGAAAGATCAGTGCAGTATCATATTGTTTATACTGATCGTACAGTGTTCCCTTCTGACTTAATATTCTGCTCAGCTGCAGGCTGTCTTTGATCGCTTCTATGAGCAACTGGCTTTTATTATAATATTCTTCTGATTTTTTAAAATTACTGTTCTGGCCATACAAATTTCCTATTGACATGAATGCATTGGAAAGCCGGAAACTATCTTTCTGCTCTTCATACATTCTCGCAGCAACAAGATAATTCTCCAGTGATTTATCATAGTCGGCCTTATTGAGATAACAATATCCGATATCATAATAACTGTTTGCAATGGCTCTTTTTTTATCAAGCTGTTTTGCAAGCTCCTGTACCTTTAAAAAATATTCAATGGCTTTGCCGGGATTATTATCAAGATAATAATCGCCGATACGGTTGTAAGTTTTTAACCGGTTACTGTCAATTTTTTCTGCATCCGCTGATTTTAATAAACTATCCAGTTTTTTGTTTTGTGCTGCAGCGGTTACTGAAACAGCAATAAAAAAAAAGTAAAGCAGGAGTTTATTCATGAAAGCATTTTAAATAAATCTTTTAATAGCTGTATTGCCGATCACAGCCTGCAGTACGGCTTCGGTATAGGTACTTCCGATATGTAACTGAATTTTATCCAGGCTGATGGTATTACTGTCTATTGAATTGATCCGGTTTTTATTTACCATATGCGTACGTGAGATCCGGATAAACGGACCCGCAGGTAATTGCTGTTCGAGATTTTTCATGCTCACCAGAGCGATTTTTTTTTCACCGTTCTGTAAAAAGATATTTACAAAATCGCCGAGCGATTGGATATATAATACATCTGCATGGTTGATACGCACAAAAGCATTTTTATCCCGGATAAAAAAAGAATCGTCACCGCCTGTTTTAAAAGCTTCCTGCGGTTGAATGAATTGTTTCATCTCCAGCAAGGCCCGCGCTTTTTCTATTGCACGGATCAACCGTTCCGGCGCAACAGGCTTTACCAGGTAGTCAATCGCATCCACTTCAAAAGCATCAGCGGCATAATGGCTGTGGGAAGAAATAAAAATAATCAATGGCAATTGTTTGAGACTTTTCGCAAGCTGAATGCCGCTTAGCCCGGGCATTTCAACATCCAGTATCAATACATCCGGAAAATGAAGCTGCAGTTCCGCATTAGCGGCTACTGCACTATCACACACGGCCAGGCATTGCAGGTTAGGTACCAGTTGTAAATGCTGCAGGCTGATCTCCCGGTATAATGGATCATCGTCAGCAATAATATAGGTTAAAGACTTCATTTTATCAATTGTAAAACTAATTGAATTGGAGTGAATGCAGTAAATATCTACTAAAAATTAAGGTTTATCTACTAATACATCATTTCGGACTACTTGCTTTATGAACTGTACAAAAAGCTTTTATTTTTACAGCGGTTTTTCATAGGATATTGGATTTTAAAGCGGGGCAGAATTTCTATTCAGGCCCCTTTTTTTAAAAAACAGCAAATAAATGCTGTTTCATAATAAACTGATTACATCAAGCACAATAATAGGTTGACTTCCCACTGTTCCGCAGTGGGATTTTTTTATAAACTACCTGTAGTGGTAGCTCATCTACTTAACCGGCAGGTTTGGCTATTTGTCCTTTGAACGATTTAAAAAAAGATATACTTTCAGTCTGGTTTTTCATAGGATATTGGATTTTAAACGGGGCAGAATTTCTATTCAGGCCCCTTTACTTTTAAAAAAAATTATATTACCGTTCCTTACCCGGATAAACGCGTTCTCCAACAAGCATAGATGGTTTTTTGTATCCCACTGTTCATGCAGTGGGATTTCTTATGAGATAATAAGAAAAACGTTACCGCAGTTGTTCTGCTTTCCTGCTGGAACTGTGCGGCCTGATGAAATCAGAAGGATATTTTTTGATATACCTGAACAGGATACCGATGAACTCAGGATATTCTCTCAGGTGAATACCCCGGCTTTTTACAGCTACAAAAAATGCAAGGCCGAAACTTACGGCAAAATTGAGAAAGCCGATTCCGAACACGCCCAGTATGGTATACATGATCTCTTTGAATGGTACAGCGTGATTCAAACCAAAAAACCCGATGGCAGTATTACCGGCACTAATAGTGATGTGGCGGATATCAAAATGAATTCCGAAGATATGCCCGAAGAAACCAGCCATTCCTAAAAAAAATCCAAGTGCAATATTACCCACCAATGCTCCCAGGTTATTTTCAACATAATGCAGAATTTTATATTGCCATTTTTCACTGAATGAATTTCTGAAAGAGTTCAGGTGGCGGATGCGGTCCGTCATCTTTCCATACAGCACATAATTTTCTACATAACCTGCAATCAATCCACTCGCAAATAAAAAGAAACCGGTAAAGCAGGCATATAACCAGGCAAGACTGTGAAAGGGCTGTTGATCAGTAAGCAATTTATGTGCAGCTTCGCCTTCGGCAATTTTTGTACCCGTGACTGCAAAAAATAACCAGGCCAGCAGGTAGGTCAATGGAAAAACAATAACCAGGTTTCCTGCAAAAGATGCAAGCTGGGTGCGGCTCACTTTTGCAACAGTGATCGCAAGATTGCGGAGGTCAGGATGTTCGCCGCTTTTTTTTGCATCAAAAGAAGATGCAACATTATTGGCCGTGTATGCAGGTTGCTTGGTGGCAAGTGTTGAACCTGTGTCCTGTATCAAAATAAAACCAAGCGAATAATTACTGCTGTATAAAAAGGCCTGCCAGAAAGGAGCCAGTTTCAGTTTGGTCAGTAAATTTTTGATCAATGCAATAAAAGAAATAATAATTCCGCCGCCGGCAGCACTCCAGAACATGCGCCGGTATTCTTTTCTTGTTGTTGTGATATATTTTTCACCCGTTCGTCCGCCGTGCTCTGCGATCTGGTAAGCGAGATAACCGGTGTTCTCACTTAAGAATTCACGCAATGAATTTTTGCGGTTCTCATTTTTTACAACGGTGCAGAAATATCCCACAAATCTTTCTGTATTGAATGCGTTATCATGATCCAGCACATCAAGAATAATAAAAAGCCGGTCGAGCTGCTGCTGCAAACGGGTAAGCACATAGGTTTGTGCAAGTCCGGTTCCGTGTGTTCTGCGCTGCTCGCGGATCCATTGCAGACTTTGATTACAATTGTGCAGCGTTTCTGTAATATCATCCAGCAACATCCGTTGCGTTTCAATATTGCCGTTGCCCACCCGCAGGTATTCGTTAATCAACCTGTTCTGTTCAAGGAAAGGATACACTGCATCTTCAAAATTTTCATAGCGCTGGGTCAATTCTTTTTCAAGGCCAAGTGTGGTGATGCGGTAACTAAGGATCTGCAATGACTGATTCATTTGTCTGATCAAAGAAGATTCTGTGAGATTTACCTGTATCCCGAGAATATCAAAGAACTGGATCCACAATTCGCGGTCAACCGCTTCCACCCACATGTAATCATGTTTTTTATGGAAGACCTTATTGATCACATACAGAAAATTATCCTGACTTTGCAGTGCCGGTAAAATTTTATGTTTCAGCTTGCTCATGAGTTCCTGTACAAAACCCCGGCTGCTCACAATACCATTTTCAGTAAGTGCAATTACAATGTTCGTATGAAGAAATTGACTGAGCAAGGATTTTCGCAGAGAGAACAAAACGCTCTTATCCTGGCTGAGCTGAAACAACAGGGCTTTGAATTTCAATTCTGCCTGTTCAATATTTTTATGACGGTCGGGTCTTATTTTTTTAATGAGATCTACCAGGAAATCCAGACTGCGGTTAGGGCTATTGATCGGTAATACCCTGGCCTGTTTTTTTTCAGGTGTGCTTGATATTTCCTTTCTTCTTTTCAGGAGCCGCAGCATAGTTTGGTCAGGGTTGATTTTTGGTAAGGATCCGGTGATTGTTGCCATAAATGACAAAAATTATACCCTAAATGTTGCATTAAAAATTACCAGCTTCAAAAAAACGCTGTAATTTTGAAGCTGAAATTTAAAATGAGCACTTCTCCACATACAAGCATCCTGGAAGATACTGATACCATGACCATGACAGATGAGTACTGCCATCTGGTTGTATGGAATGATGAGATCAATACTTTTGAATGGGTGATAGAAACCCTGATAGACATTTGCGGACACAGCGTTGAACAGGCCGAACAATGCAGCATGATCATTCACAGCAAAGGAAAATATGCAGTGAAAGAAGGAAGCTATGATGTGCTGAAACCACTTTGCGATGCCATTACCGAACGCGGCATTGGCGCTACTGTTGAAATGGTGGCCGCCTGATCTTCCACACGTGAATGCAAATGAATTAATGTTTTGATAACATCATTCGGTTGTTTATAATTATGCTTTCCTGATTTTAAATTTTATTGCTGAATTATGGCATTAATTTTTTGGCTTAGATATTCCGGCACTTAATTAAGTTCAGCGGGAAGGCTCATCAGGTTCATCATTCAAATCATGCTATGAATATTCCGTCACCAAATTACCACATCGGCATTCTTACCGGCATCCCGCCTTCCCGTCAAAAAAAGAATATGAATAAAATACTAAACAGGATGAGCCTTCCCACAAAAAATGAATAGATAAAAAAACACGTAAGCCAAATGATCTAAAAACATTTCTTGTTTTTATTTTTTAATTTCTAATTTCCATTCATGTTTATGCTCACAAAGGACATCGGCTTTCCGCCTGTTGAACTGGCGGGTGAAGACGGACTGCTTGCTATCGGCGGAGACCTTCGCCCCGAAAGGGTTCTGGCCGCCTACGAGCTGGGCATATTTCCCTGGTACAATGAAGGGGAGATCATTCAATGGCATGCACCTGATCCAAGATTTGTTTTGTTTCCGGATGAATTACTGATCAGTAAAAGTATGGAACGGCTGATGCGGAAAAACAATTTTATTTTCAGCAGCAATAAAGCTTTTGTACAGGTAATGGAAAACTGCCGCGATGTAAATCGTCCCGGGCAAAGCGGTACGTGGATCCATGAGGATGTAATGAATGCTTATAAAAAATTACACGATCTGGGTTATGCGCACAGTGCTGAAGTATGGCAGGATAACAAACTCGTTGGCGGACTTTACGGTATAAGATTGGGTAAAGTTTTTTTCGGAGAAAGTATGTTCAGCCTGGTAAGCAATGCAAGTAAATATACTTTTATAAAGTATGTGCAGTTATTAAAAGAACAAAATGTTATACTGATCGATTGCCAGGTTTATACCGAACATTTAAAAAGTCTTGGTGCTGTAATGATTTCAAGAAAAGATTTTTCAAGGCTGTTACAGAAATTTGCAGTGGGTTGATATGGTTGCTAAGAGGTTAAAAGAGAGAAGGAGATTTAAAGAGAAAATACTTCTCTTTTTTTGCTCTTTTCTTTTTCAATCTCTCAGCATTATTTCTCAAACTTTTTCTTCAATAAGCTTAACGCGTCATTCATCGGCATATCTTCCATATTCTTTTGAACGGGACGATCATTTTTTCGCTGCATATTCAATGGCTGACGCTGCTGTACTACAGGCCTGTCCTGTGTTTGCTTGATCGATAAGGCTATTCTTTTTCGTTCAATATCGATCTCCAGCACTTTTACCATCACGTGCTGATTCAATTTAAGGACTTCGTTCGGATCGGTAATATATTTATGAGCGAACTCCGATACGTGCACCAGTCCATCCTGTTTTACACCTATATCAACGAATGCGCCGAAGCGTGTGATGTTGGTAACAACTCCGGGAACATCCATGCCTGCATGTACATCATTGATGCTGTAAATATTTGCAAATTCAAATTGCTGCACATCTGCACGTGGATCCAGCCCAGGTTTTTTTAATTCATTGATGATATCCTGAATGGTTAAAGTACCAACCTGATCCGTTGCATATTTTTTTGCATCCACATTTTTTAAAAGCGCTTCTTTGCCCACCAGTTCCTGCAGTGTTACGCCAAGATCTTTTGCTATGGCTTCCGCAACCGGATAGGCTTCGGGATGAACCGCGCTGCTATCCAGAATATTTTCTTCGCCCTGGATCCTTAAAAATCCTGCGCACTGTTCAAAGGCTTTATCACCTAACCTTGCAACTTTTAATAATTGTTTGCGGCTGGTAAATTTCCCGATCGTTGTGCGGTGCTTGACAATATTATCCGCAATCGTATCACCAATGCCACTCACGTAGGCCAGTAAGTGCTTGCTTGCTGTGTTCAGGTTTACACCAACGCTGTTCACACAACTCACCACTGTCTGATCCAGTTTTTCTTTCAGGCGAAATTGATTCACGTCGTGCTGGTATTGTCCAACACCGATACTTTTCGGATCGATCTTCACCAGTTCTGCCAATGGGTCCATCAGTCTGCGGCCGATGCTCACACTGCCTCTTACCGTAATATCATAATCCGGAAATTCGTTTCTTGCAATCTCACTTGCAGAATAAACAGATGCGCCGTCTTCATTTACCATAAACACAGGGAGACCAAGCTGCATTTTTTTAATGAACTGTTCTGTTTCGCGGCCAGCAGTTCCATCACCAATTGCGAAGGCTTCAATATTATATTGCGTGACAAGTTCTTTAATTGTATATTCAGCCTGCTGTATTTTATTTGCTTCGTGAACGAAAATGAGATCTGTTTTTTTAAGATCCCCTTTTTCATCCAGGCAAACAACTTTACATCCAGTTCTGTAACCAGGGTCAATAGCGAGTATTCTTTTACTTCCCAGAGGAGCACTCAACAATAACTGGCGCAGGTTTTCTGAAAAAACATTGATCGCTTCTTCATCAGCCTTCGCTTTTAATGCAGTTCTGAATTCAGTTTCCAGTGCGGGTTGCAGTAATCTTTTATAGGCATCTTTAATTGCTTTGCGGATCTGTTCATTGCAATTGCTCATGCCTTTGATAAACTGTTCTTCAATTATTTCGAGCGCTGTTTCTTCATTCGGCGCAATAGAAAACCGAAGAAAGCCTTCGAGAAATCCGCGCAGTACTGCAAGCATTCTGTGCGAAGGAATTTTATAAACAGGTTCACTGAATTCAAAATAATCTTTAAACTTAATGGCTTCAGTTTCTTTGCCGGTCACAACTTTAGTCTGCACCGTGGCTTTCTCTTCAAATAGTTTCCGCATTTTTGCCCGCATGGCTGCATCTTCATTGATCAGTTCAGCAATAATATCCCTTGCGCTTTGTAACGCTTCTTCTGTGGTTGTTATTTTTTCATTGAGATATTTACCGGCTTCGGTAATCAAATCAATATCCTTTTGTTGCAGGAGCAGCAGTGCCAGCGGTTCCAATCCATTTTCTTTTGCAGTCTGCGCTTTTGTTTTGCGTTTTTGTTTGTAAGGCAGATAAATATCTTCCAGTTCAGCCATTGTTGAGGTCGTGTTGATCTTTGTCATCAACAGGTCCGTCATTTTCCCCTGTTCGGTAATTGATTTAATGATGGCTTCTTTTCTTTCGGTAAATTCTTTCAGGAATTTTGCTTCATCCTGTATAGCCTGGATCTGTACTTCATCGAGGTCACCGGTTTTATCTTTCCGGTAACGGGCAATGAAGGGAATGGTAGCGCCTTCGGCCAGTAAAGTAAGAACCGTTTCTGCCTGCGCAGTTTTGATGTTGAGTTTGTGGGCAATGGATTGTGTGATATTGATAGGAGTCATTTTTTATATTGTAAGTAAAAAGTAAAAAAAAAAGCGTCCGGACTTAATCTGCAAAATTAAAGTCGCCTGCTTTTTAATTTTGACTTTTAAATTTTTAATTATTAAGGGCTGCGAAATTATGGAAAAGGGACGCAGATTACGCAGATTATTTTGATTCAGGGAAGGAACGCTGACTCTTATGGTTTTAAAATAAAATATGATTCTTGTTTCCTGTTACGAAATCCGCGTAAATTATGCCTATCATAAAAATCTGCGTTCTACTTCAGCAGTAATTTTTTTTCAGGATTTAAATCAGCAAAAGAATAAATGCTGTTGCGGATGGTATCATTGTCTGTATAAGGATGGAGCAATTCTTTTAATGTATTGCTGGAATCAATTTTTGTGGAAGCGGGAATATATCCCATCCCCCAGAAACTGCCGCGTTCAATCAGCAGGCATAATTTTTCATCTGCTTTCAAACCATCATCAATTACAGCAAAGGTGGGCAGTTGCTCATTGAGCGCTTCAATGGCGCGTCTTACTTTACCGTTATATTGTGGCGGTGCATCAATGAATTCCATGTCAGAATCTGTAAAAGCTATTTTATTTAAAAAACAAAGTTTTTCATCCAGTTCAAATTCTTCCGCCATTTTTTTTAATAGAACAATTCCTTCATGCAGCATATTAAAACAATAGAGCGGCTGCAGATGTTTTTTCTTTTTATCAATGGCCAGCCGGTAATATCCTCTTCCATCTTCGAATTGATATAAGCCATATTTCTGCAACGGCTGTTTCTGACTATAATTGAATTTGGGCCACAACCTTTTTATTTCTGTACTTTCCAATACAATTGCCTCCAGCTCTGTTGCACATTGCCTGAAACTGATCTTATGAATATTGCGGACCAGATTCTGTCTTTTACGTTCTGCGTCATTATTGGTAAAATGACTGCTGACACGTTTCTTCAGATTGATCGCCTTGCCTACATAAATAATTTTATCCTTATTGTCGTGGAAATAATAAACCCCCGGCTTTGAAGGCAGTTTTTCCACTTCCGTTTTTAATAAATGCAGCGGAAGCCATTGTTCTGAGCTGGTTTTTTTAAGCATCTGCTGAATATGTACATCAGCACCCTGACTTAATAAATATTCAAATAATTGTACGGTTGCTTTTGCATCACCGCCGGCACGGTGACGGCTTTCATTTGAAATGTGCAATGCCCTGCATAAATTACCAAGACTATAAGAAGGCTGTCCCGGAAAAACTCTTCTTGCCAGCCTGACTGTACAGAGTTTTTTATTTTTTAATTCATAACCACAATGCTGCAGTTGATGTTTGACAAAAGAAAAATCAAAATTTACATTGTGTGCTACAAAAATTCTATTCTCCAGTAATTCCATTAAAGTATCGGCAATCTCCTCGAAGGACGGAGCTGTTGCAACCATTTCATCACTGATACCGGTAAGCGCGGTAATATACCTTGGGATCCGCTGGTTTGGATTGACCAATGTCTCAAACTTTTTAACCAGTCTGCTGCCGTCGTGAATGTACACGGCTATTTCGGTAATGCCATGAGCCGCGGCATAACCGCCTGTTGTTTCAATATCAATGATAGCGTATTCCAACTCTTTTATAAATTAACGATCGTAATGAATGGATAATTGATAATGGATAATTGATAACTTTTTCAACTTGATGATCTCTGTATTTCTGTCAACTGCCCTCTGACATCTGTCAACTTATTCCGGTATATAAACCAATCTGCAATTCACTTTCGGGCGTTGGCCTTTTTCTACGATCACAATAATTTTATTGGTAATGCTTTCTCCGTTCCTGACTGCATAACCGGCCTGCGCATTTATTTTTGTACCGTCATTTAATTTTGCATACACATAAAATGGTTTGGCATTTACTTTACCGCTTTTGGATGTAAGTCTTTTGCCCGTTGCATTTTTAATAGTGAAATCAGCAACTACTGTTTCATCAGAAGATGAATTAAGAATTGAAGTCCGGAACGGAATTATTTTAATACAGCCGCTTTTATTATTTACGTAAAGGATTACTTCATAACGGTCGTAATCTTCACCTTTTACAGATTTATTGCTTTCATTGCTGATATAATAACCATACTCAAGTCCGTTTTCTTTGTAAGCTTCATTTTCATTCAGATCAATTACATTCTGAGCCTGGGAAACAAAAGAACAGCAGCTGATGATGAAACAGGCGAATAGTTTTTTGAGCATGACTAAATATTTGAGCAAATCTAATTTTTAAAATGAATAAAAGCAAATTTTGATGCGGATACAATAACAGGCATCACCGCTATGCTGCATCCATTTTTGTAATCAACCTGAAAGACGGTAAATTTGCTGCCCTGCAGGGCGTAGTAAAAAATACGGGATATAAAAAACAATCAATGGAACTGAGTAAAAACTTTGATCATCAATCATCAGAAGAAAAATGGTATAGGCACTGGCTTGATAAAGGATATTTTTATAGTGTGCCTGATCACCGGCCTGCTTATACGATTGTAATTCCTCCACCCAATGTTACGGGCGTGCTGCACATGGGGCATTGTTTGAATAATACAATCCAGGACATTTTAATAAGACGTGCGGCCATGCAGGGTTTCAACAGCTGCTGGGTTCCGGGCACCGATCACGCGAGTATTGCTACCGAAGCAAAAGTGGTGCAGATGCTCCGTGAAAAAGGAATTAATAAATCCACTTTATCAAGAGAAGATTTTTTAAAATATGCCTGGGAATGGAAAGAAAAATATGGGGGTATTATTTTAAAACAACTGGAAAAACTGGGTTGCCGTCTTGATTGGAAACGAACGAGTTTTACCATGGACCCGGAATATTCAAAAGCAGTATTAAAAGTATTCGTTGACCTTTATAAAAAAGGATATATCTATCGCGGCAAACGCATGATCAACTGGGATGTGAAAGCTAAAACTGCATTGAGCGATGAAGAAGTGATCCGTAAAGAAACGAAGCAGAAATTATATTTTTTAGAATATAAAATTGAAGGCAGGACCAATGGCATTACCATTGCAACGGTACGCCCCGAAACGATCATGGGTGATACCGCCATCTGCGTAAACCCTAACGATGAGCGTTATAAAGATCTCGTGGGCATGAAAGCAATTGTGCCGCTCATTAACCGCGCTATTCCTATTATTGCCGATGAATACGTGACCATGGATTTTGGAACCGGTGCTTTGAAAGTTACGCCCGCACATGATATGAATGATAATCAGCTCGGACAAAAGCACCAGCTGGAAGTGATCGATATTTTTAATGAAGATGGTACGCTCAATGATGCCGCACAGATATTTATTGGTGAAGAAAGATTTGCTGCAAGAAAAAAAATTGTTGCAGAACTGGAATCAAAAGGTTTTTTAACCAAGACAGAAGAGTATACCAGCGAAGTTGGTTTTAGTGAAAGAACGGATACAGTGGTAGAACCAAGGCTCAGCCTTCAATGGTGGGTAAGCATGAAGGACCTCAGCAAACCTGCACTGGAAGTTGTGATGAATGACGAGATCGCATTCATTCCACAAAAATTTAAAAACCTTTACCGTCACTGGATGGAAAATGTAAAGGATTGGTGCATCAGCCGCCAGCTTTGGTGGGGACATCGTATTCCGGCATGGTATGATAAAGACGGCAACTTTGTAGTAGCTGAAAATTTATCGGATGCATTTCAACAACTCCAAATTAAAAATTCAAAATTAAAAATTGATGATATTCATCAGGACGAAGATTGTCTCGATACCTGGTTCTCTTCATGGCTATGGCCTTTTGAAGTTTTTAAAGGATTGACCGATCCGGGCAATGCAGATATTAATTATTATTATCCGACTGCCACATTGGTTACAGCGCCCGAAATAATTTTTTTCTGGGTGGCGAGAATGATCATTGCCGGTGAAGAGTACATGAAAGCCATTCCTTTCAGACAGGTTTATTTTACAGGAATTGTTCGTGATAAACAGGGAAGAAAAATGAGTAAGAGTCTGGGCAACAGTCCTGACCTGCTTGCATTACTGGATCAATATGGCGCTGATGCCACAAGGTTCGGAATCATGATCTCCTCTCCTGCCGGAAATGATTTATTATTTGATGAAAGCAGCCTTGAACAGGGGCGCAACTTTGTAAATAAAATATGGAATGCGTTGAAGCTTGTGAAGATGTGGGAAGGAAGAAGCGTTGACGGTTCGCAGTTGACAGCTGACAGTAAAACAGCAAACGAAACCGATATTCAACACCCAACATTCAACACTCAACACTTTGCTTTGCATTGGTTTGAAAGCCGTCTCAACGAAGTTAAATCGGAAGTAGATAGTTTGATGAAACAATTCCGTTTGAGCGAAGCGTTGAAAACAATTTATTCATTGGTGTGGGATGATTTCTGCAGCTGGTACCTGGAATGGATCAAACCCGGATTTGAACAACCCATTGATGTGAAGGTTTATGAAAAAACAATTTCATTCTTTACAGAATTACTGCAATTGATGCATCCATACATGCCTTTTGTTACCGAAGAAATTTATCACCTGCTTGCAGATCGTTCAGATGATATCTGTGAAAAACAGATCAGCCCTCTTCTCAATGCTCAACCGGCAATTTTAGCGCAGGGAAATTTATTGAAGGAACTGATCACCGGCATTCGTGATACAAGAAATAAAAACCAGTTAAAACCAAAAGAAGAAATTGAACTGCATATTCAAACGGATGACAAAGAACAATACAGCAATATTCAATCAATTTTTGCAAAGCAGATCAATGCAAAAAATATTTCGTTTACGGAAAGCAGTCTTGCAAACAGCATACAGACATCCATTGGAAAAGATAAATTTTTTATTGAATCGGATCAGCCCATCAATACAAGTGATCTGAAAGAAGAACTGGAAAAAGAACTGGTTCACCTGAATGCATTTCTTACTTCAACAGATAAAAAGTTAAGCAATGAACGCTTTGTACAGAATGCCAAACCGGAAGTAATTGAGCTGGAACGGAAAAAGAAAGCAGATGCTGAAGCAAAGATTAAAAGTATCGGGGAAATGCTGAATGGAATTAAGAGTTGAGAATTAAGAGTTAATCGATCAGGTGAATTATCCAAGAGTTTTAATATTAATTCGTGTAATTCGTGCCAGAAATTCGTATTTTGAATGGAAAAGTTTAACAGCTGGCAAAATTTACCATACTAATTTCCCCGTAAATTCGTTTTCTGATATAACCTCAATCACTATGTACTCAGCAAAGAAAATGTTGGCTGTAACGATCATACTGTTCAGCACGCTTTTAGTGACAGCACAAAGAACTGCTCCTGTGCAAAAATTTAAGCCTCCAAAAGTAAATACAGTACTGGGTAAATATTCCGACAGTGCCTGGATCTCTGCAGATGAAGCTGCGCAGTTGATTGCAACTCCACTTAAAATAACTGACAGTAAAAATATTTCTTACAGCTTATCTTCTTACCAGTTTGCTTACAAGCGGGTAACCGTAAGTGAAGTGGAAGAAACCGGGAAAGCATACACTTCAAGCGATCTGGTGGCATCCTTGTTCAGGACGACACCGCTTCCGGAATTATGGCAAAACAATATTAAGGTCAATCTTCAGAAAGGAGAAATGCTGTATTTTTTTGATGTGGCAGCAAAAGACCCACAGGGCAGATTATTTTTTGCACCCAATCTGAAAATATATATTCGTTGATCATTGTCAAAAAAATTTCTGTTGAATCTATTCCGGTTATACAAAAACTGGCAGCTGCTATCTGGCCTGAAGCCTATAAAGAAATTCTTACACAGGCTCAGCTGGAATACATGCTGGAGCTTATTTACAGCGAATCCGCTCTCTCTATACAAATACTTGAAAAGGGACATCAATTCATTCTCGCATCAGATGAAAGTGATCATCCTGTTGGTTTTGCAGCTTACTCTGCAAAAGAGGAAACCCAAAAAAAATTTCATCTTCATAAAATTTATGTAGACCCGACACTGCAGGGAAAAGGTATAGGCAACATATTGCTGGATTTTATTTTGAAAGATATCCAGGGATCCGGTGCTACGCAACTGGAACTGAATGTGAACCGTCGCAATAAGGCCATCCGGTTTTATAATAAAAAAGGATTTAAAATTATCCGTGAAGAAGACATTGATATCGGCAACGGATATTTTATGAACGATTATATTATGCAGCTTACTTTATAAAGCGTTTAATTTTTCTAAACCCTGCGCAATTAAATTATTTGATGCCCGCATAAAAAAGAGGCTGCCTTTTCGGACAGCCTCTTGTAGTTAATACAATTTTATTTTATCAATGAACGACTACCATTCTTTCTGAATGTGTTTCTCCATCTGCTGCAAGTACAGTAACCATATAAGTTCCTGCTGCAAGTTTGCTGGTATTCAGTGTCATGGAAGAACTAACATTAGAGATAGCTTCACTTGACATTAATTTACCTGCTGCATCAAACACCTGCAATGTTGCACCATTCGGGAAACGGTAATTGAAAACAATATAAGTGGAATTATTCACCAGGTTCGGAACCATTCCAAACATGTGCGTATTACCAAATCTTACTACTCTGATGACAGAGTAAGTAAAGTTTCCAAAACGATCGTATGTTTTAAGGCGATAATAATTTGCCCCGATGATCGGACTGTTATCATTCCTTTCATAAGTAGCTGCTGCTGTAGTATAACCTGCTGCACCTGTTGCTGCTACTACGATCCAGCCGCTGGTTCCGTTAGGACTGCGTTCCACTTCAAACCTTGAAATACCTGTTTCGTTGTTGGTATTCCAGATCAGGTGAGAAGAAATGCTGTTGGTATTTGCATAAGCATCAAACACGATCGTACTGTTAGATTGAGTAGCCGGCGTAACCAGGGTGAATACTTTTGCTGAATCAACTGCAACTGAAGCTGCATTGTATAGCGCAGCTTTATTGGTGATACCGCAACCGCTTACCAACTGAATATCATCAATGTACCAGCCTTCTACAAATGTTCCGTTATCTGAAGTCATTCTGAAACGGATTTTTACGGTCTTGCCCGAATAAGAACTGAGATCAATTTTTACAAAAGTAAATCCGCCATTGGTTCCTGTGTAAGCAGCCCTTCCCGCGAGGATTGTGCTTGGATCCATCAGTGCAGGATAACCGCCGCTGATAATCTTTGAACCAAGGTCTGTCCAGTTAACACCATTATCTGTTGATATCTCTACCACACCACCGTCATAACTTGTTTCTGTATTGAATGAATGCCAGAAACTCAATATTGAATTGGTAGATGTAAGTATAACAGCATCTGATACCAGTGACTCATCACTTGGTGCATCTGTTTCAGGACCAAACCATGATTTAGCAACGCTATGGCTTTTTGCTGAAGTTATATACCAGCCCGGTGCTGAACCGCCCGGAGCTCCTGTTAGAGATGGAGTAAGATTTCCGAAATTATAATCATCTACGTTAGAATTAATAGAGAACACCGGAGGACAACCTGCGATGGTTGGTTTTGCAACAAGCGTATAATTCAATGTCTGCAAAGGCGCAGTAAATGAAACAGGGCTGAACGTTACAACATTACCTGAAAGCGTTCCACCAACACTGCTTACATATGTAAGTCCTGTACCGAGCGTATCTCTTACTGCATAACCGGAAGGTGTTGCACAACCGCAACTTGCAGAAAGTGTATAAGTGATATTGCTGTTGGCATCTGCTGCAATATCCGGTATTGCTGACTTGGTAATTTTAAATGCACCCGGCAGATCAAACGCTGCAACCTGATCTGTTGCACTTGTAGCAAGTCCCTGAACTGCACTTACACCCATACCCCTGCGGGCAAAGGCTTTCCAGATAGCGCATTTGTGAACACTATTATATAATATAGAATCTGCTTTTAAAATTGCATTTCTTGCATCCAGGAAACCCGGACCACATGGCTGCAGTTTAAAGCCCATTGTTACAAGTTTCAATGCGATCACATTACCACCGGTGCCGTTTGCATTATAAATATTTGATGTGATGGAATTGGTCTGGCCAATGATGGACCAGGTCATATCCCACAGTGTGGCACACCAGATCTCACCGAGATTGTGAACTTCCGTACCAATGGTTCCTACGCCCATATTTGCATAGGTCAATGGATTAATGGTCATATCCCATGTGTAAGGATAATTACGAATACCAGGACCTGTTGTTGGATAAGAGAAAGCATAATTACCCATCGGACGTTTTTTCATACTGTCTCCAACTGAAGTAGTTGACCAGTTCTGTGTAAGCATCAAAGCAAAATAATCGCTCCAACCTTCACCACCCTGCTCTGCATTGCCGAGGCAACCTGCACCGGTACCGGTTAAGCGGTTAGAGATACCATGTGTAAACTCATGCGCAATAATACCATTGTCATAATCACCATCTACGTTCTGCACGACACCAGGACTGGCCAGTGTAATATTTTCATTGTTTGCGATCTGTGAAACGAGCAACGCACCATCCAGATCAGACACCATCACTGCTGGAATTGTAATGGTGTTATCAGCTCCACCCATAACAATCGGGTTACCGGAAACGTTATTGATCATTACTACACCCAGTGCGCCGGATAATTGTGCATTCTTTACTTTCTGAATAAAACCATTCACACATACACCACGATAGATCAAAGCGATCTTGCCGGTTACGATGTTGTTAGAAAGATTACAACCGTTATGTACCAACCCTGTTGCATCATCATTGTACAATATGGCATTGGCAGTAACAGGACCTACAGCTGCAAGTTTATTGGCAGTACTGAAATTACTTTCTACCGCGAAATAAGTAGCTGCAATCGCTGCCGGTGTATTTACTTTTAAAATGGGGGGTGCCGGTTGGTTCCAGAGATACATCTGCATCCTTGGTAAACCACCGTCGGCCGGAGTAGCCATATTAGCATTATTGGTTCCACCACCATCCTGTGCTTCCGCCCTTACAGGATCATTGCCAAGTCCACCTCTTCCGAGATTGTTTACCTGAAAATTACGCGAAGGTTCATCAAATCCATATTGATACGCCACATCATGAATGTAGTTGTCTACATAAAATAAATTGGTAGTGGCAGACCTTGTAAAATTGGTTACAATGGGTGCCGTTGTAAAGTTTGGAATTTTTGCAAAAGTAAGTGAAGGCAATGCTGTAGACGAAGTATCATAAGCACCCGGAGCATTAAGACTAGCTCTGTCATCATAAGCACGAACGTTATTACCACTTGTAAAATTGAATTCAGTTGTTCCATCATAATGCCATCCATTGGTGATCGCATTATTGGTAGCACCCGCCAGTAACCATGGATTAGTAACAGTAGCCAATGGCCCGAAAATAGGCGACTCAGTAGGGAAAGGTAAAATGTAATAAGAAGCAGTCGCCAGTAAAGGTGAAGTACCAGTTTCTTTATAAGGTTGAATGAACTGATAATCGCTTTTAAAAGAAGAAGTTCTTTTATATCTTGTAAGGCCGGGCAATAATTCATTGCTTCCCGGCGCATTCAGATTTTCATTAACGGTCCAGTTGTCTTTATCATACACCTGGCCATTCTTTGCATTTACCCGAACATTCATCCAGTCGTCAGACATCAGCATATCAATGTTTACATTCCAGGTAAGCTCAACGGTTCTCCCATTATCTTTTGAAGCCCATACCAGTTCTGCGTTGATATTATCGCGTGCAATCCCTGCAGCATTGAAAGTGATTTTTTTATCTGCAGCAAATTTATCTGATACGATGTACAGACCGGCAACTTCACCTGCTTTAATATCTGCAGCTGCAATTGAAACTGCCTGCTGTGCAGTAAGTGAAGGGAGTTCAGATCCAACTTTTGTTTTCATGTCAGAAACAAAACTGCTTGCATGACTTAACAGCACGCCTTTTTTAAAAGCAAGACTGTAAACGCCATTGTAAACTTTTACGCCTTTATAATATTGTTCTGCATAGGCGAAAGTGATACCATTGTTATCAGTGTATGCACTGTTGATCCGCAGTTCATTCAGTTCCTGCTGATTTAACTGAAGTGCTTTACTGTTATTTACAATCCATTGTTTGGCCGTTACTTTCATGTCCTGTGCATTCACTGCAAAACAGGTGGTCATGATGGCGATGAATAATAAAAATCTGGGACAGAGTAAATGTACTTTTCTCATAATACTTGTTGTTAGTTTAAGATTTGGTATAATGCTATCCTGGATAGCGCAGTAGTTGCTTGCAAGATAATTCAAAATAGTTGATAATTGATAATGGATAATGGATAATGTTTTCAGGACAGACTGCTTAAACTGTTGGCTGCATCTTTATCATCATTGAATGAGAAACAATTTGCCCTATTGACCATTGACTACGGGCTATTCACTATGGACTATGGACGCTTCTTTTACCAAACCAATTGATGCGTCTGCTTGATAATGCCTATCACAAACACACTCTGTACATGACCCATGTTCTCGATCTGGCTTAATTTATTTACATGGAAGTCGTAATAAGCATTCATATCCTCGCTCACCACTTTAAGCATAAAATCAAATTCACCTGAAATATTATAGCATTCTATTACTTCATTCAGCCGGTGAATGGTTTCAATAAATTTATTACCCGCGTGTTTATTGTGTTCTTTTAATGAAACATAGCAGATCACCATCAGGCTTTTTTTCACTTTGGTATGATCCACCAGTGTTGCATATTGTTTGATCACACCGGATGCTTCCATTCTTTTAATACGCTCGTGAACCGGCGTTGTACTTAAATGCATCTGCTCGGAGATTTCCTTTACCGTAATGCGAGCATTTCGTTGCAGGAGTTGCAATATTGCCAGGTCTTTACTGTCCAGTGAAAATGACTGTGTAGATGAATTTTCTTTTTGAGTTGCTTTTGCCATTGTAAAAAAGTATTCTGTCCTGTAAAAGTATTCAATTTATATAATCTATCCCAAACTTAGCTAATACTATAGAATATTCCACTATGAAATGTACATTTGTGATTCAAATTTAAAAATATGTCAACAATTACAAAAAATTCCATTGATTTCAACCTTAAGAACAAGGTTGCAGATATCAGCCTCGCAGAATGGGGCCGTAAAGAAATTATGCTTGCTGAAGCAGAAATGCCGGGCCTGATGGCAATCCGTGCTGAGTATGGTCCTTCACAACCATTAAAAGGTGCACGCATTGCGGGTTGTCTTCACATGACGATCCAGACTGCTGTATTAATTGAAACACTCGTAGCTCTTGGGGCAGAAGTAAAATGGAGTTCATGTAATATATTTTCTACGCAGGACCAGGCTGCTGCAGCTATTGCCGCTGCCGGTATCGGTGTATTTGCATGGAAAGGACAATCACAGGCAGATGCTGACTGGTGTATTGAGCAGACTTTATTCTTCGGCGCTGCTGACCGTCCTTTGAATATGATCCTTGATGATGGTGGTGATCTGACCAATATGGTATTTGATGTTTATCCTGAACTGATCGGAAACATCAAAGGTCTTTCTGAAGAAACCACAACAGGTGTTCACCGTTTATATGAAAGAATGGCAAAAGGTACTTTACCTATTCCTGCTTTCAACGTAAATGATTCTGTTACCAAATCTAAATTCGATAACAAATACGGTTGTAAAGAAAGCCTGGTGGATTCTATCCGTCGCGCTACTGATGTAATGATGGCCGGTAAAGTTGCTGTTGTAGGAAGTTATGGTGATGTTGGTAAAGGTTCTGCTGCTTCATTGAAAGGTGCGGGTTGCCGTGTGATCGTTACTGAAATTGATCCGATCTGCGCACTGCAGGCTGCAATGGATGGTTTTGAAGTAAAGAAAATGATCGATGCAGTGAAAGAAGCTGATATCATCGTTACTGCTTCAGGCTGCCGCGACCTGATCACAGAAAAACATTTCCGTGCAATGAAAGATAAAGCGATCGTTTGTAATATCGGTCACTTCGATATCGAAATCGATATGGCATGGTTGAATACAAATTATGGCAATACTAAAAATACCATCAAACCGCAGGTTGATCTGTATACAATCGAAGGCAAAGATGTGATCGTACTTGCTGAAGGCCGTTTGGTAAACTTAGGTTGCGCTACAGGCCATCCAAGTTTTGTAATGA
>JBDUCW010000098.1:0-16928 GCA_040003235.1 Ferruginibacter sp.
TATCGGTGCAAAAGAAACCAAAGAACTCGCGGTGATGGTGGATACATTTCATCCATTGCAACTTACAAAACAGGCCCTGCAAATAGAGAATGAAGGTTACGTGATGAGTTGGGCGGAATAACGATTTGGTAATTTGGTAATTTTTTCAATTCAACAGCTCTTTCATTTTTTGGTAATTCTCTTGGCTTAATTGTTTTTTCTTTTATTCATATCCTGTGGGAAGGCTCATCCTGTTTGCGTTTATATCATGATTCTGATCTTAGTAGTCTACTTGTAAAAGTAATTCGAGTAATTGGTGTTTAACAATAATTCGTGTAATTAGAATAATTCGTGTAATTCGTGTAATTCGTGTTTGAAAATAATTGGTGTTTAAAATTCGTGTATATTTATTCTACAAAACAAAAGCTATATGATAAAATTTCATGACGTTAAAGTAGGGGATTATGTAATGGCCACTTTTGATGGAGATACGCACCAGGGAGAAGTTACCCAGCTACAGAAAGATCAGAAGCTCGCACTCATTGATGCAGGTGCACAGGAATTCTGGCACAGCATGGAAGACCTTCATGGAATTCCTCTTGACGATAATCAACTCATGAAACTGAAATTTACCAAAGAAGAAAATGCCGACGGATCTGTAAAATATAAAAAAGGTGCTTTCAGAATGCTGCTGCCGGTTAAAGACGATTTCAGCAAAATGGAAATCTGGTACCGCGATGAAAGAAGACATATCATGGAACCGCTAAGCGTACACCAGCTGCAGAATCATTTTCATGATATGACAAAAGTGCATCTGAATGATGAGACCTTTCAATAAAATGTTTAACAGGATCTATAGGATTTGATGATGACACTCAGGAATAAAAGATCATTAGATCGTCAAATCCTTTAGATCTTAATTAAGATAATAGTATTCTTATAACGTGTTGTGCTTCTGGCAGCCTGAACTTGTCGAAGGCCGCCAGCAGCAGAATACTTTACCGTTCTAGTCTATTTTGAATTCAACAACGAACCCTTCTTTATATTTTGTACTAAGCGTACCGCCAATTTTTTCTGCTCTCATTTTCATATTACTCAATCCAAGTCCATCTGAATAGGAAGTTGGTTTTTTGCTGCCATTGTCAGATACCCGAAGCAGCAGGCCATCCTTATCTTCTGAAAATTGAATGATCACTTGCCCGGCATCCGAATGTTTTATAATATTAGTAATCGTTTCTTTAAAGATCAAATAGATCGCCTGTCGTTTTTCGGGATCGATGAATTTTTTTGTGTCAATATTGTCAAAAATAAATTCATGGCTGATATTCTTCATTGCAAGATTTTTTTCTGCAAAGGCCCGCATGCGGTCAACCAAATTTTCAATCTTGTCTTTTCTATTATCCATCGCCCAAACAATGTCCCGCATTTTTTCCATCGCGTCGCGGCCCATACTACTAATCTCGTTGAGTTGCTCTTTTTCTTCGCCCCTGGCGCCGTAAGCCAGCATCTGGCTCTGCATGGCAAGGCCCGACAAGATCGTACCCACATCATCGTGAAGATCGCTGCTGATTTTGGTACGCAATGCCGCTAAGTCTTTCTGCCTTTTTAATTTTAAATTGAAACGATAACGAAGCAAGGCGATCAACAGGCTTGCTGCAATCAAAGAAAATAAAATGATCACCCAGTTTTGTTTATACCAAACCTGTTTCATTTCAAGAGGCAGTGAATAATAGCTTGCATTTTCATCAGTGGACCCAGTGGAAGCTTTTACTTCCAGGGTATAATTACCCGGCTGCAAACTATACAGTAGTATTTTATTATCTAAATTATAATCGGTCCAATTGTCGCCCTGGCCTTTAACCCTATAACTGTAATAAACTTTATTATGAAACTCGGGCACCGAAAAATTAAATTCTATATTCCTGTCGAATGGATCTAATATTAATTTTTCACCTTTATAAGGATCCCCGGATAAATAACGGTAGGCATTATCATTGCTGTTAAATATGGATATAGCATTCAGATTGATTGGTTTGATCTTGTTGGATGATTTGAAAAAATCCAATTCATTTTTCGTAAATGAATACAATCCGTTGGTAGTGCCGAAATAATAACGACCATCGCTGGATCTAAAATCTGCAGTACGATTAAATTCTACTTTCGCCAGCGGATGATCTGCAGCAAGGTTATAAAATTCCCTGGTATGTGTATTAAACCACAGGAGCCCAAAATTGCTGCCCAGGTAAAAATTGCCCGCTTCATCCGGCAATATTGAAAAGATAATCCGGTTTTGAAGTACACCACTATTAATAATGGCGGGGTTCTTATATACTGTTGCTTTTTCGGTCACTGTATTTAAAACACCCAGGCCGCCGGAGCACCCATACCAAAGATTATCACCAACAAGTTCGAGTTCATTTATATCGTTGTCGGGGGAAGCAAGCGCAGCTGACTGGTATTGCTTCAGCAGTATGCCTTTTTTTGAAAGCAGCGAAATGCCTTCAAATTTCGAACTTATCCAGAGATTTTCACCGCTTTTGTCCCCGGTGATGTCGCACACCGCTTGTATAAAACCCAGGTCCGATGTCATTTTTTTATCAATGGGGTAGGTTGTTAAAACGGAGCGCTTCAAATCGTAACAATCCAGTTCATTTGTGTGCCATACAATAAACCAAAGGGTATCGTTGTGAAGGTACTGCGTGCAATGGCCGCTGAATTTCTCAGCTCTCAGGTAGCTATACTTGCCTGTTGTAAGATCGATCCTGACATTATTCCAAAGCAAATTTCCCTGCCAGTAATTAAGGCTGTAAGTTGATACCAGGTCGCTGTTGAGATATTTTTTTGTATCCAGTTCTTTGAATTCATTTTCATTGGCAGACTTGCTGGAAACGCCGGTGTAATAAGAAACGAAGAAATTTTTCCTGTCATCTTCAGCCAGTCCACGAATGCTTAACAATGACGATATATTGCCGGGTGCCTGCAGTTTTTCCCTGAATTGTTCTTCAGGGGGAATTTTCTTTTTCAGTCGGAAAATGTCGGCCTGCGAGCAAGCCAGTAATGTGCTGTCGCTGCAAATAAGTAGTTTTAAAAATCCTGTTGCGAAACTGTTTGGGACTTCTTTTTTTGCCAATTCGATAAAGCTTTCTGAAAGATCCTGGACGCTGTTATCAGAGCTGTTGACGATAAAGAAATTGAGATTGCTTCCAAGGTAAATGGTATTCCCGCTAACTACAAACCCTTCTATTTTATTTTTGACATCTGAAGGAAGGCTGACCAGTTTTTCTATTTTATTAGTTGCTTCGTTCCAGTAGTATATTGCATCTTGATTGCCGGTAATAAGATACAGCCTGGTATTGTCACTATATGCGATGGCCCGATCTATGGAGCCCGGCGGAAGCTCATATTGCTCTGCTACTTTTCCATTTAACGAGATCCTTAATATTTTATCAGAAGTGATCAGCCACTGATTATTCCCTGCAATTTTATATATGTATTGTTTATTTACATCGGCTATAATTTGAAATACAGTTGATAATGAGTTATCGTCGTTCTTCCTCCAGATGAACACCGTTCTCTTTGTGCGGTTAATGCCGGAAATGAAAAAAGCGCCGTCGTTGCCCATAGCAGTATATCCAAACAAGACGTTCGGATCGGGCCGCTTTAGTTCGGATACATATTTTCTTTTTACCGGGTCAAAGCGTAACAATCTTTCAAAGGCCTGATCTATCCATAAGCTTCCATCGTGGGTTTTTTCTATACGAAAAAAAGCCGTCCTATTAGAGTCTGGCGCCAGTTGATATTGTTTACTCCCATTTTTATAAACGATGGTCTGGTTACCGTCAAAAGCAAACAGGCCCTTTGGTCCGGAGATCCACAGGTATCCTTCATTGTCCTGGATGACGTCATTGAATAAACCAATGTCTTCTTTATTGTTCAGCTTAAGATGTTCCAGTTCATATTTGGGTGGGATCAATTTATAAACAGGATCCTGCGCAGCAGCGTGCAGCCGCAGCAGCATTAAGAGAAGCAGGGAAAGCTGGTACCTGGAAAACAAAAAGTTAGTTTAGCCAAATGTAATACAAATTACCTCATCCCAACCCTTCTCCTAAAGGAGAAGGCACTCGAAGAATGCAGTATTAAAATTCTCAACTCATTTAATCTGTCCCTTCATGTATTGGGTGATGGCTTCTGTTTTATTATTTACCTGCAGCACCCTGTACATTTTCTTTATGTGACTTCTAACTGTTTCTACTGAAATAAACAGATCAGCGGCGATGGCCTGGTAACTTTTGCCATCTACCATTTTCTGAAGGATTTCTTTTTGCCTTTCTGTCAGGATGGTAGCTTTGCTGATCCTGCCGCCCATTAAATGATTTACAATTTCCCGTGCGATGGAGGGCGACATATAAGAGCCGCCATTGGCAACGATCCTCAGCGCATCGATGATTTCTTCAAGGCTTGCTTTTTTGGAGATATAAGAACAGGCGCCGGCACAAATGGCTTTTAATATTACATCCTCTTCTTCATAAGTGGTGAGCATTACAATATTGATCCCGGGTAATTTTTCGGTGATCAGCGGGATGGCTTCGATGCCCGACATGCCCGGAAGCCCAATATCAAGTATAAGAATATGAGTTTGATCGGGATTGTTGATCACCAGGGAATTTAAAAATGTATCAGCCGACTCGCAAATATTACCTAATTCAAATTCCTCGTGAAACGAAATGAATTTGCTCACATTGTCGCGGATAACTTTATTATCTTCTATTATACCGATCCTGGTTTTTTGCAAGTTGAAATTTTTTAGTGCCCGGTGTTTGATTTAAAGTTAAACAAAGCTAATTGGTTTAAGATTGGGTTGCAATCACCCTGAAAGGTGCTTTTTCGACGCGGGACTTATATTTTGAATTTTGAATTTTGAATTCCATCAAATCGTAACTGTTTTAAATATTTGAAGACATTCCCGAATTGAAAACATTCAACATACAACACTTACCACAAAAAGAAGCACTCACCCTAACAGGTGACGCTCATCCAAATTGCAATCCCCAAAAACACATCTACGGGTGATAGGAACATTTTCTTAAAAAGTCAAACTTGCATCAGCGATTTAATTGTATTTACCATAAATAAAAATCCCTGTTATGTTCAGAAAAATTTTCTTTTCGTTACTGATCGGCTTACCGGTAATGTTGAAGGCACAAAATGTTGGTATCGGAACCACCACACCCGATGCCAATGCAGTTTTAGACGTAACCAGTGCCGGCAGCAATAAAGGTTTCCTGTTACCCCGTGTTGCTTTGACTTCTACAACCGCGGCTGCTCCGTTAACTGCTTTTGTAGCGGGCATGACCGTTTACAATACCGCAACAATTGCCGACGTAACGCCGGGATACTATTACAGCGATGGAGCAAAATGGATCCGTTTATTTACCAATACAAGTGGTTGGTCACTTACAGGTAATGCGGGAACAAATCCGGCAACGCATTTTTTTGGTACAACAGATGATAAAGACGTGGTATTCAGGCGGAATAATTTAAGGGCCGGGCTCCTGAATTCGAATGCCGGCAATACCGCCTGGGGCGTCTATTCATTGAATGGGGTAACAACGGGAATACATAATACAGCAGTGGGAGTCGAGTCGCTCAATTCAACAGGTGTGGGAACTGGTAACACGGCTGTTGGATACAGCGCACTTGACTTCAACACGAACGGTTTTTCCAATACATCTGTTGGTGTTACCGCGTTGTATGGCAATCTATCGGGCAGTTACAATTGTGCTTATGGAGCAGATGCGCTCAAAACTAATATTACGGGAGGCAGCAATACTGCTATCGGTGGCAATGCACTTTTCAATAATCTGGACGCGAACAACAATACAGCTATCGGTATTAATGCATTGTTTGAGAATAGAAATGGATACAATAACGTAGCGGTTGGAACACACGCTTTATTCAAAAATACCAGCCAATCGAATTTAGTAGCAATTGGCGATTCTGCGTTATTCGCAAATACGTCTGGTAGCGGTAATACGGCCATTGGTAGTAAAACACTAACGAACAATACTTCGGGCAGTGGTAATACCGCTATCGGTAAAGAGACATTAGCTAGTAATGTTGACGGATCTAACAACAACGCTTTTGGCCAGCAAACAATGCTTTCAAACACATCGGGTGGCGGAAACACAGCAATGGGCGACCAGGCACTTTTAAACAATTCTTCTGGCAACAATAATGTAGCGATTGGTGCGAATGCATTAAATTTCAACAACGCTGGAAGCAATGCAGTTGCCATTGGAAACAACGCCATGTTTTTTGCAAACAATACCAATGCCGCTTTCAACAATACAAACGTAGCCGTGGGATTTGAATCAATTAAAGGTTCTTCTACGCCCGCTAACAACACAGGGCAGGGCAATGTTGCTGTCGGATACCAGTCGTTAGCGACCAATAGCGCTGGTGCCCAGAACACCGCAATTGGCCACCAGGTATTGAATCATAATACCACAGGAAACGGGAATACCATAACGGGCTTCCAGGCATTAACAAATAATACGACGGGTAATTTCAATACAGCAAGTGGTTGGCTTGCACTTACAAGCAATATTTCAGGTTCATTCAATGCCGCCTTTGGTGACGAATCGCTCTATAGTAATAATAGTGGGGCATACAATTCGGCAGTTGGCTTCAATGCGTTGTCTTATAACACTTCCGGTGGTAGTAATTCTGCAATTGGAATCGCTGCGTTGGCTGATAATACCACGGGAAGTGGCAATTCCGCAATTGGTGCCGATGCAGGTGTGATATCAGGCAATCTTTCCGGTGCAACCGCAGTTGGAAGTAAGGCAAAGGTAGGTTGCAACAATTGCCTGGTATTGGGCGATACCAGCAATATAAAAGTAGGCATTGGTACTGGATTTCCCACTACTGCAAGGTTGGTAATTAAAACGGCAGCGGGGCAAAACGGTATCGATCTTTCTTCATCGGATGCTTATGCTGAAATGCGCCAGATCCGCAATACACTCGGTAGCGACAAAGACCTGTATTTTAGCTTCCTGGCCGGTGCAGGAAGTGGTGAGCACTTTTATTCCGATAACGCAGAAGTGATGACCGTTAAAAATGGCCGGGTAGGTATTGGCGTAACAAACCCGCTGGCTTATCAACTGCAGTTGTCTGGCGACCTGGCAGCAAAAGCATTTACCAGTACCTGGGTAATCAGTTCAGATGCAAGGCTGAAAACTATGAATGGTGATTATACAAAAGGGTTGCAGGATATCATGAAATTAAATACAATTCTATATCATTATAAAACGGGTAACGAATTGAATTTACCTTCCGAGGAACAGGCCTATGGTTTAATTGCGCAGGAGGTTCAAAAAGTATTTCCGGAGGCCGTTAAAACAGATGCCAATGGTTACCTGAATTTAAACATGCATCCCATATTGGTAAGCTATATCAATGCGTTTAAAGAACTGGCAGCACAAAATAAAGCGCAGGATGAACGGATTGCAAAATTAGAAACAATGGTGGAAGCCTTGGCAGGGAAGAAGTAAGCTGCATTTTATATTTTATATTTTGAATTTCTTCGATCCGAAAAATACTGATAATAAAAATTATTTTTTTTGGCTTAGATGTCTTTACCATTATTAATATACAGAACAATGCCCGCCCGGTCTGGCCGTTCGGACGGGGCTAACTAAGTTCAGACTGCTATCATGTTATCTCTTATCTGAATTAACCGCAAAGGCACGAAGTCGCAAAGATTATTTTCCCTGACAGTTTTTATCCGCGCCTCTGTGTCTCTGCGGTAAACCTGTATTCTGTATTCCATCTTCAAATCACCAAATCACCAAATCACCAAATCACCAAATCATCAAATCACACATCTCCACATCTTCACATCTCCACATCAGCTCCTGTACAATTCTGACAACGCTTTCTTCCAGCATCGTCGCTTACTCACTCATATAACCCTTTGATAACATTTTAGCATTTTGTTTCGACGGCAGCACTCCATTTTTACAGAAGCCATTAAAAACAAATACTAATTGTCATGCAAAAATTATTTACCAGCCTGCTCGCACTCATTCTTGTAAACGCCGTTGCTAACGCACAAACCAAAACCGGAGCCATCAAAGGAATTATCCTCGCTTCAGCAAAACCTTTCGGGAATGCAACCATAAGTGTTCTGAAAGAAAAAGATTCTGCCCTTGTAAAAGCAGAGGTCAGTCACAAAGACGGCAGCTTTGATATCCCACATTTAAAAGACGGTAATTTCCTGGTCTCGTTTTCAGGTGTGGGATATGCAACTCAATACAAAAAAATAACCATCGCGCAGGCCGAGATCAATCTCGGCACAATAGAACTGATACAATCTACCACCAGCATGAAAACTGTGACAGTAGTAAGCAAACGGCCACTCATCGAAAACAAGATCGACAAAACCGTGGTGAATGTGGATGCTTCGCCCACCAATACCGGCTTAACGGCACTGGAAGTACTGGAAAAATCTCCCGGGGTAACGGTAGATAATAACGATAATATCAGTGTGAAGGGAAAGAGCGGTGTCATTATTTTAATTGATGGCAAACAGACTTATCTGAGCGGACAGGACCTGGCCAATTACCTGAAGAATCTGTCGGCCAACCAGATCGATCAGATCGAGATCATGACCCAGCCTTCTGCAAAATATGATGCATCGGGTAATTCGGGGATCATCAACATCAAAACAAAAAAGAACAAGAACAATGGTTTCAATGGTAACTTCAGTACAAGTGAGATTTTTGCCAACTATTTTAAAAATACCAATAGCTTTAATTTCAACTGGCGTAAGAATAAACTGAACCTGTTTGGCAATTTTGGCTATTCACATTGGGAAGGTTTTAATGATATCGGTATTCAACGCCAGTTCAGAACAACAGCAACAGATAATTTCAACCGTTATTTTTCACAATCAACTTACGGTAAATATTTTGGAGAACCAAAGAGCTTTAAGCTGGGTGCCGATTATACTGTGAATAAAAGAACAACGGTGGGCGTAGTCGTTAGTGGTTCCGTCGATTATCAGCAGTTCACTTCCGAAGGTAAGTCACTCATCTACGACAGTCTTAAAAATTTCGTGAGTTACAATCTTGCCAATTCACAGAACAAAGATCCCTGGACCAATGTTGGATTCAATGGCAATCTGCGCCAGCTCATTGGTAAAAAAGGAGGGGAGCTTACCGTTGATCTGGATTATATTTTATACCGCACCAAAGGCAAACAGTATTCGGATAATTATCTGTATAACAACAACAATATCCTGATGGAAGATCCTTATTTATTGAAAGGGTACCTCCCTGCCAAAATTGATATCTATAGTTTTAAAACAGATTATTCCCAAAACTTAAAAGGCGATGTGAAACTGGAAGCAGGACTGAAAAGCAGTTATGTAAAAACAGATAATGATGCCCAGTACACTTATTATAATAAAGCAGTTGATTCATGGGACATCGACAACAGCCGCAGCAATCATTTCATTTACCAGGAAAATATCAATGCAGCGTACGTGAATTTCAATAAGCAGTTTAAAAAATGGGGCGTTCAGCTTGGACTGCGTGCAGAGCAGACTGTAGCAAAGGGACAGCAATACCTGCAGAGCAGTAGTTTTTCATTGAATTATACCAAACTGTTTCCTACTACTTATGTGAGTTACCAGGTGAATGATAAGAACACATTCGGTTTATCCTATGGCCGCCGCATCGACAGGCCCGGTTACCAGGACCTGAATCCATTTCAGTATTTGCTAGACAAATATACTTACCGTCAGGGTAACCCTAACCTGCAGCCGCAGTTTAGTCATAACATAGAATTCAGTTATATCTATAAGGGACAATTGAATGTTTCATTGAATTATTCAACCACCAGCGGAATCATTAACGATGTATTACATACTTATAAAACAGGAGATAATTATACAACCTACCAGACCAAAGAAAATCTGGCAGACAGTAAAAATTTCGGGCTGGCTATTAACTGGAATTATCCGGTAAACAAATGGTGGACAGCGAATGTCTCAACAAATGTTTTCAATAATCAGTATTCAGGTATACTGACCAACAATGGCAAGAACCAGGATATTAAAATTTCTGCGTCAAGTTTTATGGTGAATGCAAGCAACCAGTTTAAATTTACTAAAGGCTGGACAGGCGAAGTGAGTGGATTCTACCAGGGACAGAACCTGGTGAGCAGTGTGATCGTGGCGAAGCCAATGGGCATGTTTGCATTAGGTGCAGGTAAACTGATATTGAAAAACAAGGGCACGATCCGTTTGAATGTGCGTGATCCGTTCTGGCTGCAGAAGTTCAGAGGTTATACAGAGCTGGATGCATTTTATACACAGATCAATACGCGTTGGGATAACCGCCGTTATATTGTTTCATTCAATTATCGTTTTGGTAAAACATTGCAACAGCAGAACCGCCGCCACAATGCAGGTTCGCAGGATGAACAGAACAGGGTGAATACAGGTGCTGGTGGGAATTGATTTGAATTAAGAATTAAGAGGTAAGAGTTAAGAGTTAAGAGGTAAGAGTTAAGAGTTAAGAGTTAAGAGTTGTGCCGGGCTGTTGAACAGGTTGTTCGACGGCCCGGCATTTTCATTGCGTCTTTGCCCCTTTGCTTCTTTGCGTGAAATAAAACATTGTTATATGATTGCTCAACTTTTTTATTTCTTATTTTTTGTTTCTTATTTCTTATTTTGTACAGTATGAATAATGTCTTGGAAAGATTTGAAACCGCCCATCAGCAATCCTTTCAAAAAGCTTTAAGGGAAATTGAAAACGGAAAGAAAATCTCGCATTGGATGTGGTTCATATTCCCTCAACTGAAAGGATTAGGTCTAAGTGAAAGATCTAAATATTATGCACTCGGAGACCTTGAGGAAGCGCAGGCATTTCTTGATCACCCTGTATTGGGAAAAAATCTGTTATTAATCAGTTCCGCATTACTTAAACTTTCAACAAAAAATGCGACCGCAGTAATGGGACAACCTGACGACATAAAGCTGCATTCGTCCATGACTTTGTTCGCATTGCTTGAAAGATCAGATCCGGTGTTTCAAAAAGTATTGGATAAATATTTTGATAGTAGCAAGGATGTAAAAACAATGCAATTATTGGCATAAATCAATATGATCCGCTTTACTAACAAGATAGATTTTAAATTGCCAACTCGCTACAAGAGGCATTTAAGTTCGTGAGGCACCAACTGCGGGCAAAGAAGAAACGGTAATCGTAGAAAAAACAGCATTCATTATCCGCTCAACAGGATGACTGTTGTTTATTTTGTATTTTTAATTAACTGCTTCATCTTGAAAAAGAAATTTTATATAACAGTCTTCATTGCGCTGAATATTTTAATACACAATGCCTGCGCCCAGCTCCATTATAGTTTTGAAACGCTCACTGAAAAAAATGGATTGTCTGATAACCGTGTCAGCAGCATTCTCAAAGATCGTAAAGGCTTTATGTGGTTCGGCACCAGGAATGGTTTAAACCGTTATGATGGCAGTACTTTTAAAATATTCAGACCCGGCATAAAAAATTCCATTTCTAACGAGATCGTCAACGACCTGGCAGAAGATAGTTCCGGTAATATATGGGTAGCTACCATGGAAGGGCTGAACGAATATCAACCCGCAAAAAACACCTGGCAAACCATTATGCCCAGCCCTGAAGGTTCACCAAGGACATTGCCCAACTTTTTAGTGTGGAGCATTTATGCCGATAAAAATAATTTGCTGTGGATCGCTTCGGATGTAAATGAATTTGCATCTTACAATATTGCCACAAAAAAATTCACCCACTATAACTGGCAGGCTTATGTTCAACAGGCTTTTCCGGGAATGAAAAAGACTTACCGGTCCATTCAGAAATTTAAGCCAAAGTCTGATCACGAATTCTGGATCGGCAGCAATATCGGCCTCTTCACTTTCGATATCAATACCGGCAGTTTTCATTTTATTGGTTGCGACTTCGATGCTGATATCACCGACCTCGCTTATGATACGCTTACCCGTTGCGTTTATCTTTCCACGCAGGACAACCATATTTTTTCTTACAATGAGGCCAGCGGAAAATACCAGGGCGTGTCACTTATAGCCCAACCATATCCTTCCAATACATTTATTGAAAATTATAATCGCAACAATCATTTGTGGATCCCCAGCAGCACAGGTATTGCTGATATCAAAAATGAAAACACTGCAGCGGTACTTCAACACATTCCCAGATTCTCTTCTTCACTGCTTCCTGGTACTGTTAATGCCATTTACCGCGACAATAATAATATCGAATGGATCGCTACCAGCAACGGCATCAGCAAACTTGATATCAATACTGCCAGCGCTTTTTTACCATTGGTTACTGCTGATGATCTTGATGCAGCAAATAAAATGGGTCCTGTTATATATGATGAACAGGATAATAAATATTTTGTGTGCTGCCATTCTTCCGGACAACTTTTTATTGTGGATGTATTGCACGGAAATCTGCAAACTGTTAACGCCATTGGGGGCGACCGGCTGAACGGATGTATCGCCATAAGAATTGACCAGGGAAAAAATATCTGGCTGCTCACTGAGAATCACGCTTACCTCTACAACCGTAATAAAAATGAATTTGAATTATTTAGAACGCCTAACGGTAACAGTGAGGTGACCTTCCGCGATGTAGTGCGGGATGCAAACGGTAATTACTGGTTTGCGCTTTTCAACAGCGGACTTTATTATTATGATGTGAAGCAAAAGAAGTTTACAGATCCGCCTGTAGACAATTCATTTTTTCCCGACATTGTTTCCTGCCTCTTGTCTGATACCATACACAGAACAGTATGGGTGGGCACTTATGCCCACGGTGTTTTCCGGTACGATCTTGATAAAAGAAAGATCACGAATTTTATAGAAAGTAAACAGAATCCTGAATACCTGCAGTTGAATCTCATCAACGATATGTACCAGGATCTAAATGGTAGAATATGGATGGCCACTTATTCGGGCGGCATATATGTGTATGAATCAGGCAAATCTTACGAAACCTGTTTCCGCCATTTTACCATGAAGAATGGTTTGAGTAACAACGGTTATTTTTCTGTTACAGGGAATGCCGGAAAAATATGGCTGCTTTCCGGAAAAGGTATAACGGAGTTGGATACTGCCGGACACTTTATTGAAGACCTTGGCAAAGAAAAACTCATGTCGCTTGCCAATTATATTTCAGATACCCGCTACCCGCATTATATGTTTTATGATCAGTCAAAAAAAGAATTGCTGCTGGCTGCAGGCGGAGGAATTATATTTTTATCTCCTTCAAGAAAAACAACAATCACCAGCTTTCCGTTGATGATCACCGATGTGAGCGTGAACAATCATTCGCTGTTGGATGATTCATCTTTCAGTATCATGCAGGAAGCTTCTTTCCCGTACAGCAATAACAGTATTGCTGTTGATTTTGCAGGGCTCCGGTATGCTGATAATACCGCTATTCAATACGAATATCAATTGTCGGGAGATCATAACTGGATACCGGTTGGTGTGCAGCACAATATAAAATTCAATAACCTGCAGCCGGGATCCTACACATTAAAGATCCGTTCGAAAGATACCGATGGCAGATTAAATGATTCCACGGCAACTTTTTCTTTTAAGATTATACCGCCTTTCTGGCGAAGCTGGTGGTTCATTACTGCGATTGCAATTCTTGTTCTTTATATATTGTACAGGTGGAATTATTCGCTGCGCGAAAAGATCCGCTCAGAAAAAATACTCAACTATTTTGCCACCTCTCTTTATGGACACAATACCATCGAAGATGTTTTCTGGGACATCGCAAAAAATTGTATGAGTCAGTTGAATTTTGAAGACTGCGTCATCTACCTGTACGATGCTGAAAGAAAAACATTAGTGCAAAAGGCAGCGTACGGTGCCAAAAATCCTGTGCGTTTTGAAATCCTGAATAATATTGAGATCCCATCCGGCAAAGGGATCGTCGGCAGCGTGGCGCAAAGTGGTAAAGCCAGCATCATCAATGATACCTCACGGGATGCCCGTTATATTATTGACGATGAAAAGCGTTTGTCTGAGATCACCGTACCGATCATGATCGACGGAAAGTTATTTGGCATCATCGACAGTGAACATCACCGTAAAAATTTTTATAAAAAAAGAGACCTCAGGCTGCTGAAAAAGATTGCGGATATTACCGGTACCAAGATCTCGAAATATTTAATTGAGGAAAGACTGCGCAGCAAGATCGCACGCGATCTGCATGATGAACTCGGCAGCAATCTTACCAGCATCAACATCATCAGCAAAGTAGCATTGCAGCAAAACGATAATCAACAGGTAAGTCTGCAGTTGAATAAAATAAAAGAACATTCAGGTAAGATGATGGAAAGCATGAGTGATATTGTATGGGCCATCAATCCCGCCAATGATACAGCGGAAAAAATGATGCTGCGCATGAAAGAACACACGGCAGAAATGCTGGAGCCCCTGAAGATCGGTTTTTATTTTTATGAAGAAGGAGCACTTCCTGAAACCAAATTAGGACTGAACGAACGCAAGGACATTTTCCTGATCTTTAAGGAAGTATTAAACAATGCCGTTAAATACAGTGGCGCTACAGAAATAAATATCTGGCTTAAGAAAGAAGCAGGAAGCTTTGTCCTGATAATAACAGACAACGGTGTAGGTTTCAATATCAATAAAGTGACGCGGGGAAACGGCCTGAGCAATATTAAGAGTAGGGCAGCCGCTATGAATGCGCAGTTAATAATAAAAGCCATTCCGGGAAACGGCACCAGTATTTCACTGGAACTGCCCCTCACATGATAAGGGTATTGCCGGAAGTATTTTTTTGTATAAGTTGCAGCAGCAATCAGCAATGAGAAGTACGATCATTATATACGAAGACAATGATAACCTCCGTGAAAGCCTGCAGAGCCTTATCAATCTTACCGACCAATTCCTGGTGCTGAATGCTTTTGCCCATTCTATGGAGGCAGTAGCGCAGGTTGCACAATATAACCCCGATGTAATATTGATGGATATTGATATGCCGGGCATGAGCGGTATTGAAGCAGTGAAACGCATCCGTCAGGTAAACAAAACCGTGCAGGTAATCATGCTTACGGTGTTTGACGACAATAGTCATGTGTATGATGCGCTATGTGCCGGCGCTAATGGTTATCTGCTGAAAAAATATGTATCAGAAAAACTCATCAGTTCCATTTCAGAAGTATTGAATGGAGGTGCGCCGATGAGTCCGGGTATTGCTCGGATGATCATTGCCAATATGCAGCAGTCCGTTGCTCCGCATACTTCCAATACTTATCAGCTTACCCGCCGGGAAAAAGAAATACTCACGGTACTGGCCAGGGGCAGCAGTTATAAGATGATCGCCTCAGAAATGAACATCAGCATCGACACGGTGCGCACACATATCAAACGGATTTACGAAAAACTGCACGTCAACTCGCAGACGGAAGCTGTTATCAAGGCCATCAATGAAAAACTGGTGTAACCATCTGTTGGTCTTACGCTTAAAACATTCATCACATTATTACGGTATTGCCGGTGCTTAAGAGTTGCTGTAATTTTATGGCCTTATCTCAATTGAAATGATATGAAAAAGCTGTACATTTTATTTTTATCGTTCCAGATTTTACTGATAACAGTTTCGGCACAGGTAGGCATTAATACAACCAACACGCCGGCACATCCTTCTGCCATGCTTGATATCAGCAGCAGCGACAAAGGTTTGCTGATACCGAGAACTTCTGCTGCATCAAGAACAGCCATCGCCAATCCTGCAAAGGGATTAATGATCTACGACACCAACAGCAACAGTTTATGGATCCATAACGGTGCTGCGTGGGCGGCCATTAACCCGGTGTGGGTTGTCTCGGGCCTTAATATTCATAGCAGCAATGGCGGCAATGTGGGTATCAATAATCCCAATCCAAATTATAATCTTGATATAGGCGGCTATATGCATTGCAGCAATACTGCTTATCTTGATAATAACCTTATACTGAACGGTTATCTTACAACCGGTGGCAAGGGTATTGTACGCAGCAATACCCCAACGCAACAGAAAATAGTACGCACGCAGGCTACTTTTTCTTATACCAACATGCCTGCATACACTTATCAGATCAGTGCGGTATTCGATTATGAAGATTTTGGCGGTATCCCAACCGTGTGCATCGGCGGTTCCAATAACGGTAACGGTAGCTGGCACCAGATATTGATACAGCCGATGAATATTACTGCAACCGGTTGCCAGTTTGTTTTATATAATACGGCTCCAACAGCCGCTACGTTTACCAATGTAAGCTGGCAGGTATTTATAATCGGGCCGGAGTAGATTTTTTCATTGCTGTTCTTTCTACTCCTGCCTGTAGTATTTGGACAGTCTGGCTTCTGCAGCTATCTTTGCCTCAATGAAATGGGGAACAATCATATTTGCTTTTTACATGCTCACGCTTTCCCTTATGCCTTGCCTGTGTGACGACATTAAAACCAGCGAAAGCGCCTCTCACACAAAAACTCATACCCCAACAAAAGATCAACAGCAGGAGGACAACTGTACGCCATTCTGCACTTGTAATTGCTGTGCGTCATCTGCCTGCTTCTATGGTAAGGCTGATTATAGTACAACCAATCCAACCGGATCTGGCCCGGAATTATTTTCATTTGTTGACCAGGATTATTCCTTTTACAATTGCCATAATATTTGGCAACCTCCCAAATTAAGTTGTTAGATAAATATTGATGTTACCGCAGCAATGAAGCAGTTTGAGCGAAGTACTGCCGCCTTCATGTTATTTATTTTATCAACTTAATTTTATTTTTCAATGAAGAAAATATTTTTTCTATCCATATTATTGTGCAGCATATTTTTTGCAAA
>JBDUCW010000211.1:0-4982 GCA_040003235.1 Ferruginibacter sp.
CCGAAAAAATAGTACTGCTAAATACCGGCACCGGCTATAAATACATGCAAAACCTGGAATTGTGAAGACGTTTTATATTACGAAATATTTGCATAACAAATGTAAAATTTTTTCACGGGGCTTGCCAGGTTATGGTGGATAAGGGCATTGTCGACGTCGGAAATATCCCTGCTGCTGCCATCTTTAAAAAGGATCGTAATGCGTTCATCTGAAGGATCATAAGGAAGATGTGTTTCAACTGCCTCATCAGAAAAAACACCGACCTGTATTGCTGTTCCGCCAATGTCTTTAAAAAGATTTCCGATGATCTCATCATCATGCGTTCCTTTTTTATAATCAAGTCCTGTAGAAGCAAGATGTTTAAAACTGCAGTTCTCAAATTTTGTATTGTGTGCAAAAGCAATTTCAACCGCTGCAGCCGGACGACCGATCCAGGCCTGGTTTTCCAATCCTCTTTTATCAGCAGTTCCGGGTATCTTTAATTTATATGCATCGAGTAAAAACATTCCGGCCTGTAAAGGCACATGTCCCATTTGCGATGGACGCAGCCAGCCAGTATGTTGAAATGAAATTCCTTTGAAATAAAAATTGCTGACCATATTATCTGCTGTCCCTTCTATTTTTATCAATGTTTCCAATGAAGGCGCTACTACATCTGCTGACGGCATATTTTCTCCCTGGCGTGGCCAGTAATATATTTTTTTATTGAGTTGATCGAGATACCATTCTCCGGGTTCATCTAAAAATTGCAACGCATTGCTGAGGTAAAAAGCAGAGTTACCCGTTTTGGTAGAAAGCCATGGCGCAGGCCATGGATGCTCGGATTGAATTTTACTTTCTGGTTGATAAAAACTTAGTTTCACGCTGTCGCCCTGCACTTCAAAAGATTTTATTCTCAATATTGCAATTGCCCACCATTGATGAATGAACATTTCCATTCCAGTAATTTTGCTGAGATCCGCTGTATTGGGTTTAGGTATCCAACAGGTTTGTGATGCGTGATCCCATGAAAGGATCCGGCTCATAGTATCTCCATTTTCCGATTTTGCACGGATCGCTTTTTTATCATTGACCCATAGCTGACGAAAATTAAAAATATTTCCCGTTGCCAATGGAACATCTGCCACCCAAATTTTTCCTTTTGCATTTTTCGGAAGTCCATTTATATTTTCTTTCAATAATTTCCATCCGCTGATATGAATGCCGCCGCTGAAAACCGGCTGCTCATTTGGTGCTGCTTCAATCCAGGTAGGACTGGCAGGCGTTCCTGAATCTTCGGGCCGGACAAATAAAGGTTCATCGAATTGATATCTTCCGCCTTTTACTATTATATGAATGCCATTGTTGGCAAACTCATGCAGGCGTCGGATCTCCCGCGCTTTGCGCAATGCAGCCGCAGGGGTTGCGAAGGGATGATCAGGCGTTCCGTTATTTTTATCAGAGCCCTGAGTAGACACATAAATCTGCGCTTCAACTTGCTGGCTGATGATTGTGATTATTAAAATGAGAACGCAGATTTTAATGATTTTCATGATAAAATATGATTTCTTCTTTTTTATAAATTCCTAAATTGAAATTGCTGTTATAATTAAGACCGATGATTGATTATGATTTGAAAAAAATATTAAATGCTATCTGCGTAAATACAGTAATCATAAAAATCAGCGTTCTATTCTGCTGGTTTTTGAAAAACTGATTTTAGAAAAGCTGTATTTGCCCCGTAATTTCCTTTTACATCCTTTGGTTTCTTTGCATCACGGCTTCTTTCTATTACCAACCAGCCGCTCCATTTCATTTTGTCCAGCGTTTTTTTAATTTTATTGATGTCGATCTGTGGATCATTCTGAAGCCACAAACTGTCTTTGTTGGTGCAATGGATCATGCAGATGCGGTCCTTTCCAAGAATTTTTAATTCATCGTACAGGTCACGACCTTCCTTTAAAGGATTAGAAAAGTTGAAATAAATTTTAATTCCCGGTGACCCGATATCTTTTAATAACTTTTTTTCTTCAGTTGCTGTCAGTGCAGTTTCAATCCCCATCACAACGCCGGCATCGGTTGCCATTTTACCTGCAACTTTCAACCTGGCAACAACAGAATCTCTTACCTCGGGATTTTTTCTTAGATCGCACTGAACACCCAATGGAAGAAAAGCCGTTTTTACATTCATCAGCTTCATCGTCGTGATACAGTCCTGAATACTTTTAAGATATTCACTTCTACCGCAAAAGGATTGTGCATAATATCCGGTCATCGCTAAAGAAAATATTTCAATATTCAGTTCTTTCGCTTTATCCATGAATTGCTTCCTGACAGAATCAACCAGTAACTGATTATCGAAAGTAGGTCTTGTCCCAAGTCCGCCCATGTCTACTTCTACTCCGTCTGCACCAATCTGTTTGGTCAATGGCAAAGCGCCAAGTTTCTGTCTTTTTAATAGCATCAGGTCGATCAACCCGATCTTGTATTGCTGTGCAGTTGCAAAAGATTGAAACACGACAATGCTGATTAAGATCAATACTAAAATTCTGTACTTATTCATACAATTATTTTTTAAATTCTTAATTTTTACTTCTTAACATCTTCCAAAGTTTTTCTAAATTTTCAAATCCGATCACTGCATTTTTCGGAAGCAATTCGCCTTTCTCTCCGAATACATACATAGCCTGTTCTTTTTCAATCGTAATTTTTGATTCATCAATCTTACCGGTTACATCCTGGATCGCTTTAATGTTCAGGTTTAAATATTTCGCCATGAAATTGTAAACAGCAATCCTTTTATTAATTCCAAAATCATGCTTCTCATCTTTGAAATGAACATTTTCTACGTTACCGGTCTTCCCATAATAGCCATAGATCTTTTGCAGGTATGCGAAGTCGTGTTCCGGCATACGATCTGTCCAGTCACCACCATCCGTAACCAGGAGTTGTGGGCTGGGAGCCGCCATGGCAGCGATTTCTACGTTATCTGTTCTGCTGCCACAATCATGGATCGGCATACCGCTTTCGCAGGGACAACCGCCATAAAAATAAGAAGACACTGCAACAACCGGTGCACTGAATTTTATCCTGTCATCTATTGCTGCAAGTAAAATAGTATGACTTCCTGCGCCTGATCCACCAGTCATGGCGACACGATTTGTATCGGCATCTTTTAAAGAAAGTAAGTAATCAAGAATACGGATGCTTCCCAATACCTGGATCGTCATGGATAAACTTCGGCGGTGATCTTCCAGTTTGAATTGCAATTGTGATTCTCCCCATGCAAAGAGATCGTAACTGAAAGCCATTGCTCCCATTCTTGCCATTGCTGCACAACGATATTGGCAATCCGGGCGGTAACGTTGTTTATCCCAATGTCCATCAGGATTAAGGATCACAGGAATTTTCCCTTTGATAACAGCAGGTTTATATAAAGAGCCGTTGATATAAACACCTGGCAAAATTTCTATAGCAATATTTTCAACCGTGTAGCCATCAAATTTTCTTTTGGCAGTGATGATGGGTTTTGAATTGGGTGAAGCAGGTAATGGAGCCAATTGCAGCGCTTCCATGAGACAAGGTTTAATTTCCGCTTTTCTTTTTTTCCATTCAGTGATATTATGATATTGAGATGCGATCCTGTCAAGTTCGGCCCAGCCTTCTTCCGGGGCCCAGCGATAATATTCATAGTTACTAAGCTTGTATACTTTCTCCTTTTCTTTTTTCACTTTCATATCCAGCGGTGTCAATACATTTTCCAATGTTTCTTCTACGTCATTGCGGTAACGCCACTCTGCATAGTTTACAAACTTTCCATCAACCAGGGAGTCTGGAAATTTAATTTTCACGTCATACTTTTTCTGAATATCCACCAACACTTCCTTTAATGGTTTTTTATACATGCCATCTGTATTGTTTTGCGCATGCAAAAATTTACAGCAAATCAAAAGGCAGCTACTAAAAAATATTTTTCTGATCATAGATTTAATCATTAGCATTTTTAAAATTGAGTTTTTCCAGGCGCCTGTTGGCCAGCCATCCGCTGTACAATAAATTTTTATCAATGACAGGTTTTGGAAAGAACAGGCTTGCGATATAACCTACGCCTATCACGATCAGATGACTGTAAACACCCAGCATCAGTTTATGATGTATAAAATTATATTTACCAAAATCTAGCAATAATTTTTTATTGCCTTCAAGGCCAATGGCTGTTGAGGTAAGAAATGCATAGGCCGTAAAAATTATACAGACAATGATACCGATATTAACGCCCTGCCTGTTGGCTCTTGCGCTGAACATGCCCAATAAAAATATGCCGACAATGCCGCCGGAAAAAACTGCATACACCGTAAAAATAATTCCAAGCACGCCTTCATTTCCGGTGTATAGATAAAGCGCACCGGTGATAACCGATAAAAATCCAGAGATAACGATAAACCATTTACCTGCATTCAGATATTGGCGATCGGGTCGATTTGGTTTTATTTTTTTATAATAATCTTCTACACCAACAGCAGCGAGTGAATTAAGGTCAGCGCTCAAACTGCATACTGCAGCGGATATCAGCGCAGCGATAATAAATCCGATAACACCGGTTGGCAATTGTGTCATGATGAAATATGGAAATACCGCTTCTGCTTTCATGCCTGCAGGTAAACCCTGTTGTTTATAAAAAACAAATAATGCAGTACCGATAAACATGAACATCATCCACACAGGAACGGTTAGCGATATCCCAAGTAATGAAGCCTTAATTGCAGATTTATCTGTCTTGGCTGAAAGATATCTTTGCACCACCGTTTGATCCGTTCCGTATTTTTGAATGGCATAGAATGCTCCGTTGATAATCATCACAATTAATGTGAGTTGAGTAAACTTAAAATCATAAGGTCCGAAACCTGCACGGCCATTGGCTGATGCCACTTTGATCGCCTCGCTTACTCCGCCTTTAATGGAAAATAATAATACGCCCAGGCAGATGATGCCGCTCGCAAACA